>NZ_JAVRHP010000039.1:0-30135 GCF_031846505.1 Autumnicola edwardsiae | reverse complement strand
GAAACAAGGGAAGAATTAGGAGTAAAGGAGTTAAAGGGGGAAAAGTTAAAAGTGGAAAAATTAGATTAGATTAGAGAGCGAAATTTATCTGCGGTGTTCTGCATGATCCGCGGGAGAAAAAACTGGAGGATCGAAGGGGTGAGATGTTTTTAACTCTACTTGTAAGGGTTAAAAAAATCGATGAAAATTAATTAAATTCGCGGTATGGACTTTTCTTCAAAATTACTGGAGCAGGCTGTAGACGAAATGTCACAGCTGCCGGGCATTGGAAAACGGACTGCCTTACGTTTGGTGCTGCATCTTTTAAAGCAACCGGAATCGCAAACCGAGCAGCTGGCCGCGGCTTTACAAAAATTGCGGTCTGAAATTAAACTTTGCAAAAATTGTTTCAATATTAGTGACACAGAGCTTTGTGATATTTGTGCAAATCCCAATAGGATTAGCGAAATAGTTTGTGTGGTGGAAGATATCCGGGATGTAATGGCCATTGAGAATACCGCTCAATACCGTGGTCTCTACCATGTTTTGGGTGGAAAAATTAGTCCGATGGACGGGATTGGTCCTTCACAGCTCACCATTAAACCATTAATTGAAAAAGTAAAAGCGGGAAAGGTTGAGGAGATTATTTTTGCTCTTAGCAGCACACTGGAAGGCGATACTACCAATTTTTACATTTTCAGGCAGCTTGAGGAAACACCTGTAAAAACTTCGACGATCGCACGCGGAATTTCAGTGGGTGATGAACTGGAATATGCAGATGAGGTAACATTGGGTAGAAGCATCACAAACAGGGTTCCTTTTGAAAGTTCCATGAAAGGTTAGGGTTTTCTGAAAAGATATTTCACGTTTGCCAGCTCTCTTGGGAAAACCTGCTGTACATTTTACATTCAGCCCCCGAAGTTGTAATTTTACGGTAAAGAATTTAAATCGTTATTGTAAGAAGAATTTCAGTACATTTCAATTTTATTGATTTTTTAATACTTGAAGACCTTAAAATTGATTAATTTCGTAAACGAAACACAAAAAAAGATCTTTTAGATAGAAATATGGCAAAATTCGAACTTAAATTACCTCAAATGGGCGAAAGCGTTGCGGAAGCAACGATCACTGGCTGGTTAAAAGAAGTTGGTGAGACGATTGAAGCAGATGAACCGGTAATCGAAATTGCGACCGACAAGGTAGATAGCGAGATCCCCAGTGAAGTGGAAGGAAAGCTGGTAGAAAAGTTGTTTGAAGTTGATGATGTGGTGCAGGTTGGCCAGACAATTGCCATAATAGAAACTGAAGGTGAAATAGATGATGATGAAGATTTGTTTAATGATAGAGATGATGAAGAGGAGCATACTGAGGATGAAGAAGCCCTTATAAATGAAGTTGAAACCAGTGTAGATAAAGCAAAGGCAGTAACTTCTGGAGATAATTTCTCAGATTCTTCACGTTTTTACTCTCCGCTGGTTAGAAATATCGCAAAGGAAGAAGGGATTAGCTTAGAGGAGCTTGAACAGATAGAAGGCACCGGAAAGGATGAAAGGGTAACCAAGAATGATATTCTTAATTACCTGGAAAGTCGTTCAAACAAACCGGCACCAAAGAAACCGGTAGCAAAAGACCAAAAAATTGAAACTTCCGGGTTGGAGTCTGCAGTGGCAGGACAGGAATCGGCAGTAAGGTCTGGCGAAGAAGAGATTATAGAAATGAGCCGTATGGGGAAAATGATTGCCCATCACATGGTAGAAAGCGTACAAAAGTCGGCTCATGTGCAGTCTTTTATTGAAGTTGACGTTACCAACATCTGGAACTGGAGGAATAAAAAGAAAGCGGACTTTTTGAAAAGAGAAGGGGAAAAGCTCACTTTTACTCCAATCTTTATGGAGGCTGTCGCAAAAGCAATTCGTGATTTCCCAATGATCAATATCTCTCTAGATGGAGATAAGGTGATCAAAAAGAAAAATATTAACCTCGGGATGGCCGCTGCACTTCCCGATGGTAATCTTATTGTTCCGGTGATTAAAAATGCAGACAGATTGAACCTGGTTGGGATGGCAAAAGCAGTTAATGATCTGGCCACCCGGGCAAAAGTGAACAAATTGAAACCAGATGAAATTCAGGGCGGAACGTATACTGTTACCAATGTAGGTACTTTCGGCAGTATTATGGGAACACCAATTATTAATCAGCCGCAGGTTGGAATCCTTGCTTTGGGGGCTATCAGGAAAGTTCCTGCTGTTATAGAAACACCAGATGGGGATTTTATTGGGATTCGCCACAAAATGTTCTTATCTCATAGCTATGACCACCGTGTTGTGAACGGTGCTTTGGGTGGGCAATTTGTACAGCGTGTTGCGCAGTACCTCGAAGATTTTGATAAGGACAGGGAAATTTAAAACTTATATATTCTTAATTGTAAAGCCACGAAATTCTGTATGAAATTTCGTGGCTTTGTTTTTTCTAGGAAAACATTTCCCCAAATTTTAAAACTATAAGAACAGGAAATAGTCGTGAAGCTCTCATGGCTAATTTTTTAGATCATGTACTTGATTGAATTGGGTTTTCAATAAATCCGTCAGACAATCAATTTATAGTATCTTTGAAAAAAATAGTTTTTCATGGAATTAAATCTAACCAAGCCCATCTGTTTTTTCGATCTTGAAGCAACAGGAACGAACCTGGTGAAGGACAGGATTGTAGAAATTGCTGTTCTGAAAATATTTCCTAACGGAAATAAAGAAAGTAGAACCTGGCTGGTGAATCCGGAAAGGGAAATCCCTGAGGAGGTGATCGCCATTCATGGTATCTCTAATGAAAAAGTGGCAAATGAACCTACATTTAAGGAATTGGCGAACCAGGTTTACGATATGATCAAAGGTTGCGATCTGGGTGGATATAATTCAAACAGATTTGATATTCCGCTTTTAGCTGAAGAATTACTTCGCGCAGGCGTGGATTTTGAAATGAAAAATATGCTGGCAGTAGATGTACAAACAATTTTTCATAAGAAGGAACAGCGTACCCTTTCTGCAGCTTACCAGTTCTACTGCGGGAAAAACCTGGAAAATGCCCACACTGCCCAGGCAGATACCAATGCAACTTACGAGGTATTAAAATCCCAGTTGGATAAATATGATGATCTTACCAACGACATTAAATGGCTGGCTGGATTTAGCGCAAGAAGACGTTTTGCTGATTTTGCCGGTTTTATAACTTACGATAAAAAAGGTCAGGAAATATTTGCTTTTGGAAAGTACAAAGGAAAGGGCGTAGAAAAAGTGCTGGAAGAAGAGCCCGGCTATTTTGGATGGATCCAGAATGCCGATTTCCCACTGTACACTAAAAAAGTTCTTACCGCGATAAAATTAAGAAGGCTAAATAATAAACTTTCTTAATTATTCAATCTTCTGAACCATCTTTAACTGAACGAATCAAAATAACTACTGATTATACTCTAATTTTTCATGATTTCTATGCAGGAGGCAGAAAGCTGTCTAATTCAAGAGCGTTTAATTAAAAATAACTGTTTTTAGATATGAAGATCATTTGTATTGGAAGAAATTATACAGATCACATTTCGGAATTGAAGAATGAAAAACCGGAAGATCCGGTAATTTTTCAGAAGCCAGATACTGCCATATTACTAAAGAAACAGCCTTTTTTTATTCCCGACTTCTCTAATGATGTTCATTATGAGGTTGAGGTGCTTGTGAAAATCAAAAAAGTAGGAAAACACATCCGGGAGAAGTTTGCTCATAAATATTATGATGAAATTGGTCTGGGGATAGATTTTACCGCACGGGACCTTCAGCAAAAATTAAAAGACAAAGGCTTGCCCTGGGAAAAGGCAAAAGCCTTTGATGGAGCGGCTGTAATAGGGGAAAAATGGTTGCCTAAAAATGAGATAAAAAATATAAATAATATTAACTTTAGTCTTTTAAAGAACAAAGAAACCGTTCAAAAAGGCAATACTTCGCTTATGTTATGGAAAATAGATGAGTTGATTGCCTATATTTCTACTTTTTTTACGCTCAAGATTGGGGATGTTATTTTTACAGGTACCCCGGCAGGCGTAGGTAAAGTGGAGACAAATGATAAACTAAAGGGGTTTATCGAAGATGAGCAAATTTTTTCGATCCAAATCAAATAGCCTAATGAGCAGTTATAACCTAGATGAAGTTAAAGAAATGGCCGGCGGCGATGAAGATTTTATGAAAGTCGTGGTACAAACGTTTCTGGCAGAAATCCCTCCAGACGTAGAAGCAATGAACGAGGCAATAGAAAATGACAATGCAGGCCTTGCATACCAGTTTGCGCACAAAATGAAGCCAAACCTTCAGCTCTTTGGCCTTAACTTAATGAGCCAGATACGTATTATAGAAGCTTGGTCCAAGGAAGGTAAAATGAAAGATGAAGTACCTGAAGCTGCAGCAATTATTTCAAAGAAAGTGAATGTGGCGGGCAGCGCCTTAAAACGTGATTTTGATCTCTGATGACGGCTGAAATAGTAACGATTGGTGACGAGATCCTTATAGGACAGATTGTGGATACCAATTCTGCGCATATCGCGCAGGAACTAAATAAGGTAGGCATTGTTGTCCATCAAATTATTTCTATACAAGATGAGAAGGAGCATATCCTTCAAACTTTAAGGGACTGTGCCGGTAGGGCAAATGTGGTGATTATCACCGGAGGCCTGGGACCTACAAAAGATGACCTGACTAAGTATTGTCTTTGTGAATATTTTGATGATGTCCTGGAGCTTAACGAAGATGTCCTTAAAAATGTAGAAAAGATCTTCGAGAAAATTGAAAACGCCCAGGTTTCAGATTTAAACAGGGAGCAGGCTATGGTTCCTTCAAAAGCTGTCGTTTTACACAATAAATTCGGTACCGCACCGGGTTTGTGGCTAAAGAAAGATAAAACAGTTTTTATTGCAATTCCCGGAGTTCCTTTCGAAATGAAAACGCTAATGGAACGGGAGATTGTGCCTCGTTTAAAAAAGGAATTTCACAGGCCATTTATTTACCACAAAACTATAAGGACCTATGGCCTGGGAGAAAGTGCCATTGCAGAGCGCATTGAAGAATGGGAGAATAATCTTCCCAAAGGCCTAAAACTTGCTTACCTGCCAGATCTTGGAAATGTAAGGTTACGACTTTCGGGAAAGGGAGAAAATGAAGAAGAATTAAAGCTTTCTATCGAAAAAGAATTTGAGAAACTACATCCTTTAATAGATGATATTATAGCCGATTCTGTTTCCGAAGATGATAATATTGAAGAAACCATAAGCAAATTACTTTCTTCCAGAAATCAGTTTCTTTCTGCTGCAGAGAGTTGTACCGGCGGGGAACTGGCAGCACAATTCACTCTTAATCCCGGGGCTTCTTCCTGCTTTAAAGGTAGTCTTGTTTCTTATGCTACCCAGGCGAAAAAAGAAATCCTGAATATCCCGGCGGAACTTATAGAAAAGTACAGCGTGGTAAGTGCTGAAGTGGCAGAGAAAATGGCAACAAACGCCAAAGAAATGTTCAAATCTCATTATGCAATAGGTACAACAGGAAATGCTGGTCCCACTAAAGGTGAAAGTGATGCAGATGTGGGTACCGTTTTTATAGCTCTGGCAACACCAAACGGCGTCTATTCTAAGAAATTTGTTTTTGGGAACAGCAGGGAGCAGGTGGTAAAGAAGACTGTAAATAAAGCTTTTGAATTAATTTTGAGGGAATTAACGAAGCTGTAAGCAGGAAATTAGAGAAAAAGCGACCTTTTATACAGGAAATGTCCTGATGTTTTTCTTGTAAATAATTTTTAATTTTAGGTTGCCTGTTATATAAAAAAATCGTTAATTTGCAGCCTGTTTTGAAATAACGAGTTTAAAGAATAGAGCAATGTCAAGAGTTTGTGAACTTACAGGTAAAAAGGCGATGGTCGGGAACAATGTTTCTCATGCAATGAATAAGACCAAGCGTAAATTTAATGCCAATTTGGTTAAAAAACGTTTTTTTATTCCTGAAGAGGATAGATGGGTTACTTTAAAAGTTTCAACATCTGCGCTTAAAAATATCAATAAAAAAGGCATCTCTGCTGTAATAAAAGAGGCAAGAGAAAAAGGATTCATGAAGAAATAAGTCCTAAGCTAAAAAACAGAACGAAATGGCAAAGAAAGGTAACAGAGTACAGGTGATTTTAGAATGTACAGAGCACAAGGGAACAGGAAAACCTGGAACCTCAAGATATATCACAACCAAAAACAAGAAGAACAGCCCTGACAGGTTGGAGTTGAAGAAATTCAACCCAATCCTTAAGAAAATGACTGTTCATAAAGAAATAAAATAATTGAGTCATGGCAAAGAAATCAGTAGGATCAATCCAAACAGGGACAAAAAGATTAACCAAAGCAATAAAAATGGTTAAATCTCCAAAGACAGGTGCCTATACATTTGTTGAAGCGATAATGGCTCCTGAGGACGTTAACGATTTTTTGAACAAAAAATAATCGGAAAACTTCCCCGATAGTATAGAATAAAAAGCCGTCCCGATACATCTGGACGGCTTTTTCTTTTTGATTATATTTACACTTTATGTTCTGGAAATTTCTTCCGGAATTTCGTGATTTTAAACCTATCAAGAAATGAGTTTATTTAAGAAGATTTTTTCCAAGGAAAAGAAGGAAACGCTGGATAAAGGACTTGAAAAGTCCAAAAGCAACTTCTTATCCAAGATGAGTAAAGCTGTTGCCGGTAAATCGAAGGTTGACGAGGAGGTGCTGGATGATCTGGAAGATGTTTTGGTAAGCAGTGACGTTGGTGTGGCAACTACCATTAAAATTATAAACAGGATAGAGGAGCGCGTGGCACGCGACAGGTATTTAGGGACAGATGAGCTTAACCAGATCCTGCGCGAAGAAATAGCCGGACTTCTTTCTGAAACAAATAGCGGTGAAGCTTCAGAAATTCACGTACCGGAAAATAAAAAGCCTTACGTAATCATGGTCGTGGGCGTAAACGGAGTGGGAAAAACTACAACTATTGGGAAATTGGCGCACCAGTTTAAAGGTGCCGGAAAAAAAGTTGTTCTTGGTGCGGCCGATACTTTTAGGGCTGCAGCTATAGACCAACTCCAGATTTGGGCAGACAGGACGGGCGTTCCTATTGTAAAGCAGAGTATGGGCAGCGATCCGGCTTCGGTAGCTTTTGACTCGGTTCAGGAAGGCGTTAAACAAAATGCAGATGTTGTTTTAATCGATACCGCCGGGAGGTTGCATAATAAAGTAAACCTTATGAAGGAGCTTTCTAAGGTAAAACGTGTGATGCAAAAGGTAATTCCAGATGCTCCGCACGAGGTTTTGCTGGTTTTAGATGGTTCTACCGGTCAAAATGCTTTTGAACAGGCCAAGCAATTTACAGCGGCTACAGAAGTTACTTCTCTTGCAGTCACAAAACTCGACGGAACTGCCAAAGGCGGCGTGGTTATTGGTATTAGCGACCAGTTCCAGATTCCGGTGAAGTATATTGGAGTAGGAGAGGGAGTTGAAGATTTGCAGGTATTCAATAAGTACGAATTTGTAGATTCGTTTTTTAAGTAAATAAATACAGTAGGTCGATAATTGCCATTTTTGAGGTGCCGCTAAATTTGTATTTATTCAGAAATTAATGAAAAAAATCATTTTACTTTTTTTAGTTTTTCTTGCAGTTTCCTGTGCAGATAATAAGAAAAATGAAGCTGAACAGCCTGTTCAGGATACTATTAATGCTTCTGAAGAACCGGAATACAGGGTTTTAGACTCAAAATTCATCAATAAGGACTCTCTTATGGCTCCTTTTGCTGAAGAATTGGCAAATTTCTCTGAAGACCGCTATTCTGAAGTAAAGCCACTCGCTTTTGATCGCAATATTCCTGAAATTCAGGACGCAATACAGTCCGGGATGCTAACTTACGAAGAACTTGCACTTTTTTATCTCAAGCGCATTCAAAAATTTGATAGAAATAACAGTCGGTCCTTAAATTCGGTCATTTTCCTGAATCCAAATCTTCTGGAAGAAGCAAGGGAAAAAGATCAGGCTTCCGGTGAAGGTGAAAAATATCCAATTTTCGGCATTCCTGTGCTTTTAAAGGACAATATTAATACTGAAAATATGCCGACGACCGCCGGTGCAGTCGCGCTTCAGAATAATCAAACCGATGATGCCTTTATTGTCGAAAAACTGAAGGAAAACGGTGCATTGATCCTGGGAAAGGCGAACCTTAGTGAATGGGCATATTTTTTCTGCGGAGAATGCCCCAGTGGCTATTCGGCAGTTGGTGGGCAAACCCTAAATCCCTACGGAAGAAAAATCCTGGACACCGGGGGCTCAAGTTCGGGAAGTGCAGTGGCTGTAGCGGCAAATCTTGCTCCTGTGGCAGTAGGTTCTGAAACTTCAGGATCTATTTTGTCACCTTCCAGTCAAAATTCTGTGGTAGGTTTAAAACCCACAATCGGTGTTTTAAGCCGCAGCGGAATTATTCCAATTTCGAGCACACTCGATACTCCGGGACCTATCACAAAATCTGCGGTGGATAATGCCATTCTACTTTCAGCAATGACAGGGCAGGACCCTGAAGATCCAACGACTCAAAACACCGCTGTAATTTCAAATTATGATACTCCGCTGGAAAATTCGTCTTTGGAAGGGAAAAGATTTGGTGCTATTCGCGGGTTATTGGAAGATTCCCTGTATGTACGTGCCGTGAATGACCTTAAAAATGCCGGGGCAGAGGTAATCGAATTTGAAGCGGAAGAAATTGAATTGCCAAACTTTTTGCGACTGCTAAACCTGGATATGAAGAAAGATCTTCCTGCTTATTTTCAGAATTACGGAGGAGATTTGGAAGTTGTGAGTGTGGAAGATGTTTACCGCTATAATACGCAGGATTCTATGGGAAGGGCACCTTATGGGCAGTCTTTATTCGAAGGAATCATGCGGGATTCTGCTACTTCAGCAGAGTTTACTGCGGTTAAGGATACGCTAAGAATCAACGGAAGGGCATTTTTTGATGTTCCTATGGAAGAACACAATCTGGATGCAGTAATCTCAATCAATAATTACCACGCGGGCTATGCGGCGGTTGCACAGTATCCAGGTATCACCGTTCCCATGGGCTATGGCGAAGATGGCGCTCCCCGGGGGCTCACAATATTTGCAAAACCTTTTGAAGAACAACATTTGCTTGAATGGGCTAAAGAATTTGAAACAGTTTCCCAACGCCGGATCTCTCCGGAAAATTACAATGATTAATGTCCAGACGAAACCTCGTTCTAATTTCTAAAATTATTTTCTTCTATAGCGTTTTCTACATTATTATGAAGATAATTGCCATTTTTGGAGGTGCATGGGTTTTGCCAAATCTTGTGCTAAGTATTCCTTATGCATTATTTGTAGCCATTGGTGCCTATATGATGAAAACAGAAAAATTCAGCTGGGCGTATGTAGTGGCAGGGGTTATCGTGATTTCCATTGTGCGTTATTATGAGAGGGAGTGGATGCTAACACTTCAGCAATACTTCGGTTAACATCAATTTCTACCGGGTTTTAATTATTATTGATTTCTAAACAACTGCTTTTTATATAAGAAGATTTTTCTTGATTCTTTTTTCTTGCAGCGCAGTGATCTTAATTCCTTTACAAGAGCTAAAGAGTTTTAATTAATAGGTTGTATCTTTGCACCGCTTTTAAAGCAGGCCAATTTTTAGACAAATCTTAGACAGGTTGCTGAAATTTTGAGACTTAAATAAAAGCAGATAAAAACTAAGTTGAGTATGAGGACGAAGTCGATCAAGAAGAACAGGATTAATGTAGTAACTCTTGGCTGTAGTAAAAATGTTTACGACAGCGAAGTGCTGATGGGGCAGTTGCGTGCCAATAAAAAGGACGTAGTGCACGAGGAAGAAGGAAATATTGTGGTGATTAATACCTGTGGTTTTATAGATAATGCCAAAGAGCAGTCGGTGAACACCATTCTTGAATTTGTAGAAAAGAAGGAGCAGGGAGAGGTAGATAAAGTCTTTGTAACCGGATGTTTGAGTGAGCGTTATAAACCCGACCTTCAAAATGAAATTCCTAATGTAGATCAGTATTTCGGGACTACAGAATTGCCAGGACTTTTAAAAGCTCTGGAAGCTGATTATAAGCATGAACTTATTGGTGAGCGATTGACTACAACGCCAAAAAATTACGCTTATTTAAAAATTGCTGAAGGTTGCGACCGGCCATGTTCTTTTTGTGCAATTCCGTTAATGCGCGGCGGCCACAAATCTACTCCTATAGAAAATCTTGTTACCGAAGCTAAAAATCTTGCAGCGCAGGGAGTAAAAGAGCTTATTCTTATCGCGCAGGACCTTACTTATTACGGACTCGATCTTTATAAAAAACGAAATTTAGCTGAACTTCTTGAAAACCTTGTTAAGGTTGAGGGAATTGAATGGATCCGTCTTCATTATGCGTTTCCTACCGGTTTCCCGATGGATGTTCTGGATGTTATGAAGCGGGAGCCTAAAATTTGCAATTATCTCGACATTCCTTTGCAACATATTTCTGATGATTTGCTGAAGTCGATGCGACGCGGAACAACTCATGAGAAAACCACAAATCTTCTGAAGGAATTCAGAAGCAGAGTTCCGGAAATGGCAATAAGAACAACGCTTATTGTAGGTTATCCAGGTGAAACTGAAGAACATTTTCAGGAGTTAAAAGAATGGGTAAAGGAGATGCGATTTGAACGGCTTGGCTGTTTTACCTATTCTCATGAAGAAAATACCCACGCCTATAATCTTGAAGACAATGTGCCGCAGGAAGTAAAGCAGCAACGTGCGAACGAAATTATGGAAATTCAGTCACAGATCTCCTGGGAACTGAATCAGCAAAAAATCGGTGAAACCTTCAAAGTAGTTATAGATCGTAAAGAAGGAAATTACTTTGTAGGTCGTACAGAATCTGATTCTCCAGATGTTGATAACGAAGTTTTAATCGACGCTTCTTCAGTCTACCTAAAAACCGCAGAATATTACGATGTAAAAATCACCGAGGCTGCCGACTTCGATTTATACGGAGAAGCAGTTAACGTAAAAGCTGAAAAACCTTCCAGAAAGGAAATTACGGTGAGGACCATTTAGAAATTTAGTAAAAAGTGAAATAATTATTATCTTGTTATTATCCTTGAACGAGATAACAATGAATAAAATAGAGAAACCCTACAATTTTTTTAGAAAAAACTATCATTATATTTTTGGTGGATTCTGGATTTTCGTTGGGGTAGTCTCTATTTTTCTACACGAAAGCATGCCTTTCTTTTTATATGTTCCATTGGGAATTCTTTATGCAGGCTATGCCTACTATTATGGAAATCGTACGGAAGAATATATTGCCTGGAACAAAGAAAAAGTTGTTATTAAGGAGAGAGACAAACTACCTCTTGAATATAATTATGAAGAGATTGATTCTTTAAAAATTTTCAACAATCATTTCACTATCAAATCTGGTGCTGCTAATGGTATAATATTGGAGTTAAAAGGCTATAAAGCAGAAGATATTGCAAAGCTGGAAAAAGCACTACTTTCCGTAAATCATAATAGCCTGAATATATCCAGCTAAATTTTTAGGTTAAGATAAGGACGATTTCAGGGCTTCTTTAATAAATAATTTCACCAAGAGTAGTTTTATTAGCGCAAATCTCCTGCAAGGTATTTTTACCTTGTAGGTCTAATCTGCGACATGAATAAGACCCACAGGGTTTTTAAGACCTTGCAGGTCAGTTCGCAAAATTTCTTATCTTGTATTTGTAAATGCCATATTATGCAGAAAATCCATGGGCAACTAAACTTCTTCAGAAGGTATTATAATCTGATTTTTGGAAGTTTCTGGATGATTTTTTCAATTTTATCTTTTCTTTTCGCCAGCGAGGAGCTATTTGTTTTTCTCTATTTAATTCCCGCAGTACTTTATTTCTTTTCTCATTTTTATTACAGAAACACGAACCGGATTTTTATTGCATGGAATAACGAGAAGATTATAGTGGCAGAGCATCTTCAATCAGAGAAGGAATATTTTTTGACAGAAATAGATTCACTTTCTGTCACGAACAGTCATTTTATTCTGAAATCTGGTGCGGCAAACGGTAGCATGATGGAGTTAAAGTATTTTGCTCAAGAAGATATTCAGCTTTTGCAATCTGAGTCTTTGGCGAGCAATTTTTCTAAAGTTTCTGCTTAAAAATGATGAAAAGTTAAGACTCTCCTGCAAGGTCTTTTCTGGTCCTTGTTGGTTTAAATGGGAATGCAAAAAAACCTACAAGGTTTGTAAAACCTTGCAGGATTTCCTCATTTCTGATTTTTTTATGAGGGGTCGCGATGCAGCTCCTGCAAGGTTTTTTTTTGACCTTGTAGGTTTTAGATTTGCACCTAAAAAAGACCTACAAGGTTTTTAAAACCTTGCAGGTCTGAAATCTAAGGACTTTCCACTCTCCACTTAAATTTTAAGCCACTGTAATTTTATCATTTAAATATACACTTTGTACGCTTTCCAGAATATCCACACCTTCTTTTAAAGGACGCTGAAAAGCTTTTCTTCCCATAATGAGTCCGCTACCGCCTGCACGTTTGTTGATAATTGCAGTTCTAACGGCCTCTTTATAATCTGATTCCCCTTTAGAGCCACCTCCGGAATTGATCAAGCCAATTTTTCCCATATAGCAATTAGCCACCTGAAGCCGGCAAAGATCAATTGGATGATCTGTGGTAAGGCTTTCGTACATTTCTTCGTCATATTTAGCGAAATCAACTTCCCGGAAACCGAAGTTATTGGTCGGTAGTTTCTGCTTAATTATATCAGCTTTTATAGTGACACCAATGTGGTTGGCCTGTCCGGTAAGATCGGCTGCACTGTGGTAGTCATCGCTATCGGTTTTAAATTCGCTGTTACGGGTATAGCACCAAAGGATAGTAGCCATTCCTAATTGGTGAGCTTCTTCAAAAGCTTCAGCAATTTCCTGTATTTGTCGGTTACTTTGTTTTGATCCAAAATAAATTGTCGCCCCTATGGCCGTTGCACCCAGGTTCCAGGCTTCTTTTACCGTTCCGTAGGAAATCTGGTCATACTTATTGGGGTAGGTAAGCAGTTCGTTGTGATTTATCTTTACCACAAATGGAATTTTATGAGCATACTTTCTGGAGTGGAGGGCAAGAGCACCAAAGGTGGATGCCACACCATTACAACCGGCTTCTACTGCCAGCTTCACGATATTTTCGGGATCAAAATAATCCTGATTTTTATAAAACGAAAATGCTGCGGAATGCTCGATTCCCTGATCGATAGGCAATATGTTGATATAACCCGTTCCGCCTAAATTCCCGTGGTTGTAGAGCTGAGCGAGATTTTTTAGTACCTGCGGACTCCTGTCGCTTTCCCTGAAATTATCTACGCTTTCCGGTCCCGGAATCTGTAGCCGCTCTTTCGGGATTTTTTTGCTAACATGATCCAGGTAGTAAGAAGTATCGTCCCCTAAAATTTCAGTGATTTCATTTATTTTTTTCATAGCTGTTCTAATTTGTAGTCGTGATTTATTTAGTTGTTTTTATATTCCGAAAGGATAAGTTTCTGGGGTGAGTTCCCCCTTTGGTTTAATTTTTAATGGATGTAAAGCTTCTGTCTTGTCAATAAACAGGAAAGCGTCATAACGATCAGACATCCGGGAGGGAACATAATTACCTCTTTCCCAGCCCGGGTCGTACACCACGCCAATGGCACGATGGCCAATTCTTTCTGCAAAAGCTTCTTTTAATTCGGGATGTTCATCAAAAATTATCAATTTATCGGTAGGATCAGTTTTGTGGAGTTGTCGTTCAAGGCTACCTTCAATCCCTTTCGGAACTTTCATCTTCTGCATGGGCGCTCCCCAGCTACTTCCGGCCATTACAGAACCCGAATAAGAGCCAAAACCTACCAGCACAACGCCTTCATCTTTATGCTGTTCCCGCACAAGCTGCCCTACGTTAAGGAGTCCGCTGGCGGCCATCCCGGTAGCGCGTGCGTCCCCCACGTGGGTATTGTGTTCCCAAACGATTACCTTGGCATCGGCATCATGATAATCCATTAAAGTATTTAGTGTTTCCACCATGTGGCGATCACGAACATTCCAGGAATCGTCGCCAAAACCTGCCATGGCTTCATAATATTTTTCGGCATTGGCCATCACCAAGGCATTAATTTCCGCATTTAAGTCGGCCTCTTCCTCTGTATCATAACTGTGGGCATTATACCGCACTTCTTTTAAAAGCTGTATTACTTCAGCTTTACAGCCCTCTTTGGCCGATTTAAATACAGATGCGTATGAATCACGCTCTTTATATGGTTCAAAACATCGAAAAGCATTTTTGGCAATTTTTGCAGTTTCAGGATCTTCTTTTTCGAGGTAATCCACAAGTATTTCCATAGAATCCCAAAGACTGTAAACGTCCAGGCCGTAGAAGCCAATCTTTTTACTATCTGTTAGTTTGCTGTTATAATTTTTTAACCAGTTTGCAAAAGCGGCAATTTCCCAATTTGCCCACATCCAGGTAGGCCAGCGGTTAAACTCCTTCAATACATCCTGAATTTTTTCTCCGGAATCAGGATAATTTTTTATCCATTTATTTATTTTATAACAATCTGGCCAGTCGCCTTCAACAGCAATAAAAGAGAAACCTTTTTCTTCTATAAGTCTCTTGGAGATCTGCGCCCGCCAGGTATAATATTCGTGGGTACCATGACTGGCCTCGCCCAGCAGCACATATTTGGAATCCCCAATCCTCTCCAGAAGAGGATCCAAATCTTCGGAATTTTGGAGGTTGTGGTAATACTTTTTTAAATCGGAATTATCGGTCTTCACAGAAATCATCGCACGTCATTTTTGGTTGTATACTGAAGTTAAGCAAATTAGAAGGGACTACCGGAATGAAGTATTATAAAAAAAGCATAAAAGCTAAGGATATTGATAGAAGATGCCCTGGGTAAAAGGAGTCCAGAGACAGGCTTTCATTCCGGCTTTTTTCAGCCCGTTATTTATCCAGGTGTTGCAGGTTTTAAAAGTATTTAGTGATCCTTTGGCATGGTAAAAGGCGTCACGGGAGTTGTAATGAAGGCCTGGCACCGGCTGAACACTTCCGTCTTTATCTACCTGAAAACTATGGAGGAAATATTCGACCAGGACAGCATATTGTTCTTTGCTAATCGACAAGGCAATGGTGTTTTCATCTTCTAATATCACCTCATGTAATTCCAGGTGCAATGCTGCCGGGGTTTCAAGAAAAAGGGAATTAAAAGCAGTTTTTAATGTGAGGTCCTCCCATTGAGGTGTGGTCCTGTAAAACTCCAGATCGCCCCATCCAAAACCAATGTACTGGTAATCGCGGGGAGAAGTATTAAAATGTTCTTTTTCTATTATTTTATTCCAGTCAATAACGCTGGACTGGATAGGAACCGCCAGATCTGTATGTGCGCCGTTGGTTATAAGGAACACCGGAATTTTCTTTTCCTTATTTGTCTCGTTTTTATTTACCGGAATCGTACTCCCAATTATTGCCAGTAACAGGTAAATAAAAAATGGTAGTAAAAAGAGCAAAATACCATTCCGCAGGTAATGTAGAAATTTCTTCATAGGAAAGAAATATTTTTTAGAGTAGAAATCTGATCTTTTCAGAACAATTAAAAGCTGTTGCTGTTTATCATTATGATTTTTTCCGGCGTTTCCTGTAATCTATAAAAATGTAAATTCCGTAAGCGACAATTCCGGCGCCACCAATCCAGTACATTCCATTTTCCAAAGTTGAAATATCTTCAGAAAAATATCCTATGGCTATAGATAGAGGGAACATCCCGCAGAAAGTAGCGAGCATGAATTTTTTGAAATTCATCTGAAGCATTCCTGCAATAAAACTGATGGAATCATTGGAGAGAAATGGCGAAATCCTGAAGAGGATTACAGATCCAAATGCATAATGGGAAATCCAAAAATCCATTTTTTTCAGTTTATCCTCACCAATAACGCCTTGTAAAGGCTTTTGTAATTTAATACCAATAAAATATCCTATGGCAGAGGCGAGCATTACCCCGGTAAGCGAGATAAGTATTCCCAGCCAGAGGCCGTATGCCATGACCGAAATGATTACCGGCAGCCAGGAAGGAAAGATGATAAGGAACATTTGCAGAATGATGAACAGAATAATGGCTATTGGCCCCCAGGCGCCAAATTCTTTGAAATAGGCATGGGTTTCTTCCTTATTACCCCTTAAAATCACCTTAACCGTCTCATCTATAAACTCCTGAAAAGCCGGAAATACGAAATAGCCGGCAACCAGGCAAAGAATTATAAAAGCCGAAAGGGTAAAAGAGGAATATTTTGAGAAATTGTTCAAATTTTTAAGAAGCTTCTGAATGTACTCCTAAAAGTAATGAAACTAATGATGTACGACGCTTCCATAAATAAAAATATGCCTGCAGGATCCAGTAATCTTAACTCGGGACGATATGCAATTGCTATAGCCTCAAAAAAGTGAGGGTTCAAAATTGTCAATTTTCGTACCTGAGTTTTTTAGTTGGTACTCACCAGGTACGTCTTGCCATTGCTAAGCGGGAATTATGATTTTTAAACTTACAGCGACAATGCAGCATTCTTAATTAAAAAATTACTCTGCAGATGGATTTATCAAAACCGGCTCTCCATAGCCAAGAGTTTCAAGTTTTTCAAGTTGTGTTTCAGCATCGCCAACGATGAGGTAATACATTTTATCGGGATCAATATATTTTTCAGCTAAATTTTTAATGTCCTGTACGGTCATTTCTTCCACCAGTTCTTCCCGTTGCTTAACATAGTTTTTGTCCAATTGATAGTTTTGGATATCGCTTAGCATTTCCAATTTGGAATCGAGAGTTTCAAATTTCCTGGCGTTGCTTTTTATCATATAACCTTTGGTGACTTCAAGGTCATTAGGGTCAAAATTTTCAGGATATTTCTCCAGTATTTCTTTTATTAGTAAAGCAGCTTCACTGGTAATATTGGTACGTACACCTGTAGAAATCATAAATGGCCCGGTACTTCGGTCCCCGTAAAATCCGGAACGGATTCCATAAGTGTAGCCTTTTCCTTCCCTTAGTTCCTGGGTGAGCTGAGAGGCAAAACTTCCGCCGCCAAGCCGGTAATTCATCACTTCTGCAGGATAATAATGCTCATCTGCTGCAGCCAGGGCAGGAGTCCCAAATCTAAAAACCGACTGTTTTGCACCGGGAACGTCGTAAAAATATACTTTTGCTTTCTCCGGTCTCTGAGGTTCTGGCAAGTCGGGAAAACGGAAATTCTTGACCGGCCAGTTTGCTCCAATGCCTTTAAGTGAAGTTATTACCTCCTCTTTTTCCAGGGCGCCCACTGCCATAAAGCCAGAGCTTAAAGGGGAGAGGTAAGAATTATAGTAGTTTTTTAGATCTTGAATAGTAATACTTTCTACGGAAGCTTTTGTGCCGAGATTATTATGGGAGAGGATGTTTTCTGACCCGTAAACCAGTTTTCTAAATTCATTGCTGGCAATACTATTTGGATTGGCTTCCATCTGCTGAATCCTGCTCAAAACCTCCTGTTTTGCCAGTTGAAATTCCTCCTCATCCCAGCGTGGCTCCAGGAGGATCTCTTTAACAAGCTCCATCGTTTCCTGATAATTTTTAGCCAGCGTACTTCCGCTTAACGTAATTTTCTCATCTTCCGCGGTCACATTAATATTAGAACCCAGCAGTTCTATGGCTTTTTCAAGTTCCTGCGGGGTTTTATTTTTTGTACCCTTGGTCATTAATTCCGCCAGAAGATTGGACACACCAACTTTGTCTGGACTTTCCAACATAAGGCCACCTCTCATTTCCAAAGCAAATTTTACAAGGGGGACTTCTGTATTTTTAATTCCGGAGACATTTAATCCGGAAGGTAAATTGGCTTCCCAAACTTCCGGCTCAATCAATTCAGGTTTTGCGCTGTAGGGAGGTTCGGTACTTCTGTCGAAAGAAGTTGGTGTTTTCTCGTACACCACATCTTCATCCAAATCGATGTCTTTTTCAGCTCCTTCAACAATTTGTTCTTCTACAACTTCAGCTTCTTCAGAACCTTCTAAGGCAAGTTCTGCCTGTCCCTTCGGAACAAAACTGGTCGCGACATAAGGTTTGTTCTTAATATATTTCTCGTAAACCCGCATCACATCTTCCGCAGTTACCGCCAGGATGTTTTCAACTTCCTTATTGATGTAATTAGGATCGTTTGCAAAAATTTCATACTGGGCCAGCTGAAAGCCTTTTCCCAAAACGCTTGAAATACTGTTATAGAAATTACTTTCCTGTCCTGCTTTTATTCTTTTCAGATCTTTCTGCGGAATACCTTCCTCTTCAAAATTCCTGAAGGTTCCTTCAATCGCAGCCTTAACAGCATCTAAGTCCTTGCCGTCATAAGCTCTTACCTGGAGCATAAGCTGCCCGGCCAGTTCTGAAGTGTAATTGAACATATCCACTCGTCCCGTATGTTGTTTTTCGTCTACAAGGTTTTGATAAAGCGGCGCATTTTTTCCGTCAGAAAGATAACTGGCGAGCAATTCTAAAGCATAAGAATCTTCGTGGTAAGAATAGACCGACGGCCATGCAATCGTAAGTTCCGGCAAATTAGCGAAATTATCTTCGTAATATAATTTCTTTGTTTCAGCTAACTTCACAGGTTGTTTTTCCTGCCTGTGCATCTCGTCCCCACGCGGAATTTCATCAAAATATTTGTGAACCCATTCTTTAGCTTGTGCTTTGTTAAAATCACCGGCAATAGTCAGCGTTACATTATTGGGAACATACCATTTGTTGTAGAAATCTTTTACGTCCTGCAAAGTCGCATTCTGAAGGTCTTCCAGAGAACCAATTACCTGCCAGTTATAAGGATGACTTTCAGGATATAGATTTTTGTCGATAACATACATGGTGTGGCCGTAAGGAGCATTGTCTACACGTTGCCTCTTTTCATTTTTCACAACCTCTTTTTCCTTCGCGAGTACGGGTTCAGTTACCGTATTTATAAAAAAACCGAGTTTATCTGCTTCTGCCCAGATCATTTTTTCAAGGGCATCATTGGGTACGGTCTGGAAATAATTCGTCCTGTCCCTGCTGGTAGAACCGTTTGCCCCGCTTCCTCCAATACGCGCACTCATTTTATCGAGTCCGCCTTTTCCAAGATTTTCAGATTCGAGGAAGAGCAAATGTTCAAAGAGATGGGCAAATCCTGTGCGGCCTTCTTTTTCCCTTGCAGAACCTACATGAGCGGTTAATGCCACGGCAACTACGGGATCAGATTCATCTATGTGCAAAATAACATTTAGTCCGTTTCTTAGGGTAAAAGTTTCAAAATCGACATTAAATTTTGATGATGCATTCTCCTGCGCCTGTACAGAAATAGTTCCGAAGATTAGGAGAAGAAAAAAAGTAAAAAATAAATTTGTAACGTTCATGTGGTATTAATCTTTAGTTTCAGCAGATGTTATCCTGCCACGAGATAGCTTACGTATGCAATATATAATCCTAATAATAAAATTCCTTCCCAGCGTTCCAGTTTCCTTCCTCTTCCTGTAAAAATAAAAATGAAAAGGAGCAAACCTGCTGCAATATTGACGAAAATATCAAAAAACGCACCATTATTAAGATGAAGTGGGGTGACTGTTGTGGAAACACCAAGGATAAGGAAAATATTAAAAATATTAGATCCCACTACATTTCCTATGGCAATATCTACGTTCTTTTTTCGTAACGCAATAACAGAGGTCGCAAGCTCCGGAAGGGAAGTTCCAACGGAAACCACGGTTAAACCGATAATTCTTTCTGAAAGTCCGATTACTTCTGCAATGCCTACTGCGCTGTCTACTATTAGCCGCCCGCCAATAATAAGTCCGGCGAGGCCAAGCACCATAAAAACAATGGCTTTTCCTGTGGAATAATCCTTCGTTTCCATTTCTTCCTCTTCCCCGCCTGCTTTTGCTACCGTGAGGTTGTACACCAGGAAAATCGCAAAGAATAGAAGCAAAATAATCCCTTCAGATCTCGAAATAATATTTTGCGCAGCTCCATCAAGAAAAACATCGGCAGCTACTACCAGGACGCAAACCGCCGCCAGAAGGCTTAAAGGAATTTCCAGCCAGGTGGTATTTGTTTTAACGGTTAAAGGATAAATTATGGAGGCAATACCCAAAATCCCCAGGATATTAAAAATATTACTTCCCAGTACGTTTCCCAAAACCATTTCGGTACTACCACTAACCGCAGCAAAAAGGTTCACCACCAGTTCCGGAGCAGAAGTCCCAAAAGCCACAATCGTTAATCCAATAACAATGTTTGGAATACCCATTTTAACGGCAACGCTGGATGCTGCATCTACTAATTTTGTCGCACCAAAAATAAGGGCTGCAAAGCCACAGGTTAAAAGAAGCAGGTTGATAAGCATTTCCGAAATTTTTGATAAATATATAACTCAGAAATGAATTGTGCTTTTTTATTTTGAAGCGTCTTTCAGAATATAACGGCAATTTTACTCGACTTAATTGTTTAGAAAAAAGAGCGAATTCACAAAGAAAAGTTTTCCGTTTTCCCAGAAAGATCTAAAAAGAGGATTATCCACTAAATAAATAATACTCCCGCTTCCCAGCCTTTCTTCTCCAAAAACAACAGAATTCTTCAGGTTCTTCTTCGCTTCACTTCCTGCAAAACCAGAAACGATTTCCGGATCCTGAATATATGCCACATTGTAGCCGTCTTCAAGCAAACTATAGCTGTCACTATTTAATTTTAAGCTGAAGTAGCTGTCACCATATCCAAATGCCATGGGGTGCGTATTGTCTACCTTTGTTTTCACAATACTTCCGGTAATCAGGTTTTTGATGCTTTCCCTTTCCCGCTGATTATAAGGAACAAGATTTCCTGTTTTTGTAGAATCCTCCGGTTTTTTTACTTCATTTTCATTTAACTGAAAATCATCTCTTCCACTAAAATATCCTGCCGCTTCGCCAATAGCAATTAATTTCCCTCCACCTCGAATCCATTCCGTAACATCTTTTAAAATAGCTTCAGTAAAGACATTTTTATAATAACCTTCCGGCATTATTAAGACATCAAACTGGGAGAGATTAATCCGCTCAAAGTAATCAGTATCAATCCTGGTAACCGGATAATTTAAATCCTGTTCAAAAAAGTGCCAGATTTCGCCGTAATTAAGAGAAGAAATATCTTCTCCTTTCAGAACTGCGATTCGCTCTGGGTTTACCAGTTTCACATCTGGCGATCCAAAGTCGGGGCCGCTGCCGGCAAAGCTGCTGTTAGCTGTAAGGAGTTGCCGGTTATACGTGTTGGCAATTTCTACCACTTTTTCATCAAAGTTTTCCGTGGTAAGGTTGTCGCTTTTAGTGATAATTAGGCTTCCGCGGTCAAACTGCCGTCCCTCACTTTCAAAAGGAACTTCTGAAAATCTTACACGGATATCTTCTTTCAAAAGTGCAGCCAAAAAGCGTGCATCCTGCATGCTGTTCCATTTCGAAATATATCCTGCTCCAGATGGATAGGCAGTATTTTCTACTTTATGTTCCGTTGAATTATTAGCAGTAGAAATACTGCGCGGGCTTGCAATTGCTTCCAGTCCGTAGGCATAAGGAATGCTCCAGGCGGTAATATCATAAGTAAGGGAATCTACAAGTTTGGTGTCCGGTTCAAAAAGGACTTTTACCATTTTTCCCTTTGGTTGGTTGCTGCTTACCACCAAAGTTTCTTCTGTAGCATTAAAAGTTTCATTTTGCCAACTGCTGTAGTTGTAACCTTTAATTCGTTGATTTTCAGCATAGCCATATTTTATTTCGTGCCGGTCTAAAAGTTGTTTAACTGCAGCGATTTTATCAGTATTTCCGCTAAGGGCATAGCTTTGATATTCAAAATCTTTATTGTTACTGAAGAATTTTTTAAACTCATTATTCAGTTCCTGAATATTTTGAGAAGCCACTTCAATGGTAGAAATTCCGGTAGTAAAATGGTGGGCAATTCGGTCTTTTAGTGTCAGGATTTCTCCTTCGTCTGTTTCTATTCCCAATCCCGCCCGGCCATGTCCTGCCTGTTCAAAGGTCATCCCAATCGCGCCAAGGTATGTGGGATAAGTGTCACCGTAACTGGGATAGAGAAGATCGAAACGTTCTTTTGTGAAAAAGAGCCAGCCTTCTTCATCAAAATATGCAGCATTGTTTTTGCCAATTTTCGTCTGAAATTCCCGCTGAAAAGGAGTGATCACCTCATGAAAAGGCTCGGCAGCAGGCGCGAAATAATAAGGATCATTTATTCCCTGCTCATGAAAATCTACATGAATATGCGGCATCCACTGGTTATAAATTTTTAGCCGCTGCCTGGTTTCCTTTTGCGTTGCCCATGCCCAATCGCGGTTAAGATCAAATAAATAATGATTTGGCCGCCCACCGGGCCAGGGTTCATGATGTTCTGTAGCTGCCTGCGCCGTATTAAAAGGTGTGGCTTTTACCTGGTTGTACCAGTTTACATAACGGTCACGGCCATCTGGGTTTACAGAAGGATCGATGATAACTACAGAATTTTCCAGCAAATCTGTATTTTCAGTAATTAAAGAATACAGCGTAACCATTGCAGCTTCGGTACTGGAAGCCTCATTGCCGTGCACATTATAGCTTAGCCAGACAATGGCTTTTTGATTATTCGTATTATTTTGTCCATTTAAAAGACCTGCGTTCTTCAAATGATTTTTTCTGATGCTTTCCAGGTTATTTAGATTTTCTTCAGAAGAAATTATCGCATAGGTCAATGCGCGACGCTCGTAGGTTTCGCCGTAGGTATGGTACTGCACAAGCGACGAATTTTCAGCAACATGTTCGAAATAATTTATTACATCGGCATGCCTGGAAAATTGCTCGCCGGGCTCATAGCCAAGAAAATCTTCGGGAGATTGCTGGGCGTTTAAAACCTGAAAATTTATGGAAAGAAAAACGAATAGTGAAAATAGGTACTTCATTTAAAAGAAGATCTGGTTAAATTTTGGGTAAAGATACTGCAGGTGATGAAATTGACGGAATCTGTTCAGCATTAAAATTAGAATTCAGACATTAAAGTAAGTTTCTGTTGTTAATAATATCCTAAAAAGAGGAGAATTTACATTAGTGTTCAAAACACCTTATCTTTACAAAAAATTGATTCCAGCGCATGCCATCAGAATGTATTTCCTATTCCGAAACTAATTATTTTACCAATTTAATTTTGGATTATCTGGCTCAGAAACCAGAGGTGCAGAAATTTTATAACCGATACCCCAAAATTGGCAATTTTCGGGACCAGATTGAGGAGAAGAAAGCTTCTTTTTCTTCAGAAAAGCGGCAGGTTTTGGTGAAGGTGCTGGAAAAGCAGTACGATAATGTGGAAATTTCGGGTGCCACCGCAGAGAATATAAAATCCCTGGGAGACGACAATACTTTTACTGTTACAACCGGGCATCAGCTGAATCTATTTTCGGGTCCGCTGTACTTTCTCTATAAAATTGTTTCTACCATAAATCTTACAACAATCCTGAAGGAAAAGCATCCGGAATATAACTTTGTTCCTGTTTACTGGATGGCGACTGAAGACCATGATTTTGAGGAAATCAATTTCTTTAATCTGAAAGGTAAAAAGTTTAAATGGAACAATGCCGATAAAAAAGCCGGTAAAACTGCTGTTGGTTTTTTAAATACCGAAGGACTTCAGGAAGTATTCAATCTCTTTTCTGCAGAAATAGGAGTTGGGAAAGATGCATCATTTCTGAAAAATTTATTCGAAAAAGCTTATTTGGAGCATGATAATTTAACTGAAGCTACCCGTTATTTAGCAAATGAACTTTTTAAAGACTACGGGCTCGTAATCCTGGATGCCCAGGAGAAAGAATTGAAGAAACAATTTATTCCTTACGCAAAAAATGAACTTTTGGAGCAGGTTTCTCATAAATCTACTTCAAAAGGCCTGGGAGAGCTTAGTAATTTAGGATATAATGTTCAGGTTAGTCCGCGGGAAATCAATCTGTTTTATTTAACTGAAGATTTTCGGGAAAGAATTATAGAACGGGAAGGAAATTATTTTGTTCATGACAGGGAGAATATTAAATGGAGCCGCGAAGAAATTTTGAGAGAACTGGATGAAAATCCGGAGCGTTTTAGTCCCAATGTGGTGATGCGCCCTTTGTATGAAGAAGTGATTTTGCCAAACCTCTGCTATATTGGTGGTGGCGGGGAACTTTCGTACTGGCTGGAGCTGAAGGACTATTTTAAAGCCGAAAATGTGCCTTTTCCGATGTTGCTTTTGAGAAATTCAGCTTTAATACAAACTGAAAAGCAACGGGAAAAACGTGAGAAATTAGACATTTCAAAGAAAGAACTTTTCCTGAAGCAGCACGAGCTTATTAATAGGAAGGTGCGAAAAATATCCAATATCGATATAGATTTTTCACCGCAAAAAGAGCAGCTTGTGCAGCAGTTTCAGCAAATGTATGATTTAGCTGAAAAAACTGATAAAACTTTTCTGGGAGCTGTAAAAGCGCAGGAAGTAAAACAGTTAAAAGGCCTGGAAAACCTGGAAAAACGACTGCTGAAGGCTCAGAAACGCAAACTAAAGGATGAAGTGACCCGAATTGCTAATCTTCAGAATGCGTTATTTCCCAACGGCGCTTTACAGGAGCGGCAAACAAATTTTTCAGAATTTTACGCTGAATTTGGTGAACAACTTATCCCTGCTCTCGTTGAATATTTAAACCCTTTAGAAGAGAACTTTAAAATTCTGACTTTTAGACAAGACTAAGATTAAAACAGTCAGGGTCTGAAAAAGCCAATTTTCAAATAACAGTACCACCAAAGTTTAAAATGGCATGCAGGTTAAAATGGATTTCATCATTTCTTCAGAAGTAAGAAAAACTTTCTTCAGGGATTTGGGGCTCCTTTTACATGTACCTGCATTTTTAGTTATTCCCAGCCTTCTTGTTATATTATATTTTGAAGAGTATTTTGCACTTCCTTCGTTTTTAGGAATGGCATTTCTAAGCCTCGCGGCAGGCCAGATATTGTACAGGGTTTTCAAGAATAGCAGAAAAAGCCAACCCCGCATTACCCTTATAATGGTAGCACTTGCCTGGTTTATAATTCCGCTTTTTGGGAGTATTCCTTTTTATTTTATAGGATCTATGGAGACGGGGTTAGTAGGAAACGCTACCAACTTATCAGATTTTCCCAGCGCTTTTTTTGAATCTATGTCCGGGTTTACAAGCACCGGCCTTTCTATGTTAGATCATCCCGAAACCATTCCGCACAGCCTGCAATGGTTGCGATCCTTAAGTGAATGGCTTGGAGGGATGGGAATCATCCTACTGGTAGTGGGTTTCTTCAATTTTAGTAGTGAAATGAATACGCTTTACCAGGCAGAAGCCATGAACTGGACTATTGGCGATTCAAAACTGGAAGAGACCATACATAGAATATGGCAAATTTATCTGGCGCTTACTATTGTGGCTATAATTGCTTTTTATTCTGCGGGCATGCCGGGTTGGGAAGCTATTAATCATGGATTAACCGGAATTTCCACCGGAGGATTCACGATGACGCCAGATAGCTTTATTTCTTATAATCCTTCGATAAAATGGGTAGGTATAATTGTGATGATCATTGCAGCGCTAAGTTTCCAGATCCATTATCTTTTTTTTATTAAAAGAGATTTCAGAAGAATAATAAGGTTAAGTGAATTCAAAGTATTTTCAGCAATCATAATAGTTTTAATGGTAGTGGTACATATCCTTAATCCTTCAGAAGATGTGGTGAACAATGTTTTTCAGACTGCTTCGGCTTTGGGTACATGCGGTTTTAATTCTGTTGAAACCGCAAATATGCCTTTGTCAATCCTCTTCCTGTTTGTAGTAGCCATGACTTTTGGAGGTAATGCTACTTCTACAACAGGAGGATTAAAGACCAGAAGGATTATTTGGGTCTTTAAGGGGATTGTGAAAAATTTACCTGATTCTGGAAAAAAAGAAGAAAATAAGAGCTCGGTCTACTTAAATGGAAAGGAAATAAAAGATAAGGTAGCAAGGAAACAAATTAAAAGTGCGGCTAATCTTTTTGTGCTCTGGACCACGTCCTTAATTGTTGGATCTTTTCTTATTATCCTTTCAGAAGGAGATAAATACTTGTTGCACCAGATACTTTTTGATGTAAGTTCTGCTTTAAATAATGTAGGCCTTAGCGCAGGTGTTAATGAAAATGAGATGACCGGTTTTTCAAAAATCGTGTTTATATGCTTAATGTGGATAGGGAGACTGGAGATTTTTTCGTGTATAGTGCTTATTTACTCCTTTTTTATTTCCGGGCACTTTAATAAAAACTAACGCTATTAACAAAGAGGATAGACAAGAGATTAGGCTTTAGAATTTTGCCGCTTCCGGTTATTTTCAAGAACGGGACGTACGTTTTTCACTTTGAAATAAAATTCTGTTTCGAATGAAGTGGAAAAATTTAAAAATGACGAGAATAATTACTATGTTTTTAAACTGAAACAAATATAAAATACAGATTTGGAAAAAAATAAAATGCATACCATAGATATGGATTTGGTGGAGATGACGCTGGATGTCATGAAATATACCATAGACCGTATCTCTAATATTACTCCCGGCATGGGAGCACCTAAAAAAGAAGAGGAATTATTCAGGCTCGTTGGTAAAACCATTACCCCTGAAGGAATTGGAGGTGAAAATGCTTTTAAGCTCTTTCGGGATGTGCTGGTTAAAGCCACCGTTCCCATAGACCATCCGCGGCATTTGGCTTTTGTCCCGGCAGCACCTACCAGGGCGGCAATTATGTTCGATTTGGTAACTTCGGCTTCCAGCATTCACGGCGCTTACTGGATGGAAGGTGCCGGCGGAATTTTTTGTGAAAACCAGGCGATGAAGTGGCTGGTTTCACTTACCGGCCTGCCCGATGGTGCTTTTGGTGTATTTACCAGTGGCGGAACTGCTGCAAACCTTTCGGCAATGGTCGCTGCCCGGGAAGAATGGCGGGCCCGGAATTCAGATAATGTCGGAGTTAAAGCTTTGATGCTTACTTCCCATGGAGCACACAGTTCTATCCAGGCAATGGCCAAGGTAATAGATGCCGATGTGGTGATGATCGATATTGAAGAGGAAAAACTCACGGGCAGGGAACTTCAAAATGCGATTGATGAACTTGAAGAGAAAGACAGAAAACGCCTCTTTTCGGTTGTGGCTACAGGCGGTACCACAAACGCCGGCATTATAGATGAGCTGGATACGATTGCAGATGTTTGCGAAAAGGAAGATGTTTGGTTTCATGTAGATTGCGCTTATGGAGGAGGAGCTCTTGCGGCAACATCTGTGCGGCATTTATTCAATGGAATTGAGTGGGCAGACAGTATTACGATCGATCCTCATAAATGGCTGTTTTCGCCTTATGATTGTGGCGCGGTGATTTACAGAAATCTGGATTTGGCCAAAAAAGCACATGCGCAGGAAGGTTCTTACCTGGAAATTTTTCAGGATGAAGGAGCGCAGGGATTTAATCCGGCAGATTATCAGATTCAGCTAACCAGGAGGGTGAGAGGAATGCCATTGTGGTTTTCCCTCGCGATGCACGGCACAGACAAGTACAGGCAGGCAATAGAACGAGGAATCGAGCTTGCGCAGATAGCGGCAAAGAAGATTGAAAAACGGAAAAACCTGGAAATGGTGAGGCCAACCAGTCTTTCTGTAGTTTTATTCCGAAGAAAAAACTGGTCTCCGGAAGAATATAAAGAGTGGACGTACAGCAATCATCGTAACGGTTTTGCACTGGTGACACCAACAAAATGGAAGAAAGAGACCGTTGCCCGCTTCTGCTTTATCAATCCCGATACTACGGAAGAAGATATCGACCAGATTTTGGATACGATGGAATAGGTTAAAGATTCAGCGTCTTTTCATAAAAAAATAAAGATTTTTACTGAAGGTGAGAACAGAGCAGGTCGATAATTGCCAATTTTCGGGCTGCTCTGTTTTTTACTATGTAGTATATTTTTGGCAGACTTATTCTATTCCAATTCTTGCATTGTCTATAATCTCTTTGGGATAGTCATACAGATCTAAAATCTTAATCGCATTTCCGCTTTTTGGCTTTCCTGGTTTAATTTTGTAATCAAAAAGTAACTTCTCATTTTCTATGGTTTCTGAAAAATGATACAGTTCAAAATTTTTCTTCTTTAGTAAATCGGTTAATTCCAGATCATGAGTAGATACCATTACAATATGATTCTTTTTGTTTAGGTAGGATAATATAGATTTTCCTGCTGCAAGTCTTTCAGCGGTGTTAGTTCCTTTAAAAAGTTCATCAATTACAAATAAGCAAAAGTCATCCTTTTTAGATACTTCAATTAACTCTTTTATTCTTACAACTTCTTCTAAATAGTAGCTTGTATTATTAATTAGATCGTCTGAAATTCTAATAGTCGAATAGATTTTAAAAAACGGAATTTCAAATTTTGAAGCAAAACAAATATTTACTGTCTGGCCCAGGATGGCATTTACACTAAACGTTCTTATAAAAGTTGTTTTACCAGACATGTTTGATCCCGTCAAAAGCAAACTTTTGTTTACTAAATTTAAATTATTGCGGGTGCAGTCTTTAATAAGTGGATGGTAAAGACCTTCTGAAAAAACTTCTTTTTTATCTACGAATGTAGGATTACAAAGATTTTTTTCGCTGTTTAGTATGGAAGCACAAGATATTGCGGAGTCAATTTCACCAATAAATAAGAAGAGGCTTTTGATGTCTTCTTTTTTATTTTCCAAAGAATTCTGAAAATTGTAAAAAAGAATGGGCTCTAAATTGAATGTAATTTTTATAATTTCTGAAATGAACCAGAATAGAAGTGCATATTCATTATCCACTTTTCTCTCCCACTCAAGAAATCTTGTACTTGATAATATGGATTTCACTTTTTTTAAAAAACTTAAATCCTTATAAAAGGATCTGATTTCTTCAGATGAGCTCAAATTATTAGCGACTTTATAACTCGTTGCCAATTGCCCAACGCCGTTTAAATAATATTCAATTGAAGACTTATTTTTATAATGAAAAACAAGATTTACAAAGAAAATTGGTATTAATAGAATAAACCACGCTGGATTAAAAAAGCTTAAGACTATAGATAAAATCGCAGCTGTGGATAATGAACGATACAGCCATATTTTATTTGATTTTTTAATTTTTTTTGACCGGAATATTTCTTCTAAATAGTAAGCTTTGGCAGATGATAAACTTGAAAGTTCTAACTGGCTTTTAATTCTTAATTCCTTGTTTGAAGTAAATATTTTAGTGAGATCTGCAAAACGATTTAAGCCAGGAATATCTGTTATTGTTCGTAATTTATAATAAAGATATTGCTGACCAATTCTGGAAGTAGTTCTATCCAGAAATTTAAAAATATCATCGAAATCTAAATCGGACCAGGTATTATAAGATATTGTTTGGAAAACATCTGTGGAAATAATGTGATTTCTGAAAAACTGATTAATTAAATCGAAATTATAGTACTTCTCCTTTTTAGGCTTTCCCCAATTCTGGATTAAATTATTTCGCCTGATTTTTACTTTTCGATTTTTTAATTTGAAATCGATAAGGTACACTACAATTAAGGTTAGGATAAATCCCAGGATCCAATTCATAAAAAAGAGAATATGTTTAAAGTTATAACATTTTCAGTGGAAAAGAGGTGTCAACATAGCTATTAGAAAGAAGTCAAGGTTGAAAATTACCTATTTTCAACCTTGACTTCTTGCAATCCTTGTTCTGGATGTGGTGTTAAAGAAGCAGATAGCGGTCTATCTAGCCTTCTCCGTATTTTCTGAATTTTCCGGTGATTAGTAATGCAATTCCCAGGCCGACAGCAAAACCAGAAATCCATGAGTAATTTGCTTCAACCAAAAAGTGGGCAGTTATACCTAGTGCGAGTAATCCTAATCCTATTATTCTGATTTTATTCATTGTTTCTGTTTATTTAGGTGATCCTTTTAGGT
>NZ_JAVRHP010000381.1:0-202 GCF_031846505.1 Autumnicola edwardsiae | reverse complement strand
TTAATATTTTCCAGTTTAAATTTTCCTTTTGTGGTCGCAAAACCGACCTGGTATTTTCTATCGATCTTTTATTATCCTGATCCTTATGTAAAAATACATACATCAGGGTATTGATCAGGAGAAACGGAGACCCCAGGAATAATAAAGCTGGAATCCACTGGTTATCCTGGACCCCATACATACCAAGAGCCACCATTAGTAC
>NZ_JAVRHP010000380.1:0-203 GCF_031846505.1 Autumnicola edwardsiae | reverse complement strand
TTAATATTTTCCAGTTTAAATTTTCCTTTTGTGGTCGCAAAACCGACCTGGTATCTTTTATCGATCTTTTTATTATCCTGATCGGTATGCAAGAAAACATACATCAGTGTATTGACCAGGAGCAACGGACACCCCAGGAATAATAAAGCCGGAATCCACTGGTTATCCTGGACCCCACAAATGCCAAGGGCCAGCATCAGGAA
>NZ_JAVRHP010000038.1:0-31178 GCF_031846505.1 Autumnicola edwardsiae | reverse complement strand
CAGAAGGTCTTAATACCGCTGTAGAAGCGATGGCAGATTTTGTACACCCCGACTTTCATAGTAAAATTGGGCACATTAAGGATGTCGCCGCGGGAGGCGTTTTTTTTACCGCATTTGTTGCCGTAATCATTGCTGGTTTTATTTACCTCCCACACATTTTCCCTTAGTCATCTGTGACTGCAGGAAGAGATTTTTGCCTTGTAGAAAATATAAATGTATTCGTAATTCAAAAGCACAACCGTTATAAAACTCATATAATGCTGAAAAAATATTTCATCCTGCTTGTTGCAGTTTTGCTGGTTATTCCTGTTTCCGCTCAGGAAACGGATATTGAGAAACTGGATACAAGGCTCACAAATTACGAGTACCCTTATGCAGTAAATTTCTTTAAAGTGAACGCACAGCAGGAAATTTACGAAATAGCTTATATGTACATTAAAGCTGAAAACCCTAACGGAGAAACTGTAATGCTGCTCCACGGAAAGAATTTTAATGGTGCTTATTGGGAAACTACCATTGAAGCACTTTCGGCTGAAGGATTTGATGTTTTGGTGCCTGACCAGATTGGCTTCGGGAAATCCAGCAAACCAAATCATTTCCAGTATACTTTTCAGCAACTGGCCTTCAATACAAAAAAGCTCTCAGATTCTTTGGAAATAGAGAAAATGAGCGTTTTAGGACATTCTATGGGCGGAATGCTCGCCACTCGTTTTGCCTTAATGTACCCTGAAGTCACCGAAAATTTAATCCTGGTAAACCCGATTGGTCTCGAAGACTGGAAGCTGAAAATTCCATATCAGAGTGTAAACGACTGGTACAAACAAGAGCTAAAGAAAGATTATGAAGCCATTAAAAATTATCAGAAGGAAAACTATTACGCCGGAGATTGGAATGAAAATTATGCAGAATGGGCTAAACTCCTTGCCGGCTGGACGCTCCATGAAGATTATCCCATTATCGCCTGGAATGCCGCGCTCACTTATGATATGATCCTTACCCAACCGGTAATTTACGAATTTAACGAGCTTCAAGTTCCCACGCTTTTGATTATTGGCACCAGAGACCGCACTGCCCTTGGAAAAAACCTGGTTTCAGAAGAGGTAAAAGCCACCATGGGACTTTACGACCAGCTTGGGGAAAAAACCAGGGACAAAATTCCGGATGCAAAACTTGTGGAAATTGAAGATGTAGGACATCTTCCGCATATTGAAGCTTTTGATCGTTTTATAAGTCCGCTCCTGGATTACCTTAAAAATTAGTATGCCGATAATTGACATTTTTTAGGTATTACCTTTTTAGTTTCTATCTTCTGTAATTTCAAGGTTGATGCTTGTGAGTTTGCTTCAGCAGAAAAACGTTGAATTAAGCAAACAAACAGGAGGTTTGGCCAGCCATAAAGCTATTTTACTACAGTTAACGGCAAAAATTGCTAATATTTCACTTTTTTCTATCGAAAATTGTCATTTTTCAACTGATTCTTAGTTCTTTTTTCGGCAATTATATTGGCAGGAAAGATTACACTTAAAAAACCCCAATTTTTGCACTATAAATCTCGATTAAGTTCTGGTACTTTTTCGAATATTTGAAGTTGCGCTACCCAAATGCCTAATATTCAATTTACGCTATTGCTGAAATTTCAAATTTACCGTTATCCTGAGGCAATATTTACGGCTAAAAATGTTAATTTTAAATACCCACAGCTTTTCTTTATTTTAGATGAGGCTAATTTGTATTTTTGCCGAAATACCTCAAATCATATATGGCTAAAAAGAAGGCTAAAACCAGAAAAAATCCTGCAAAAAAATCTTCAAAGTTCACCTTTAAGCTAAACAGGCAACAAAAGGTGGTACTTGGAAGTTTTTTAATGTTGTTTGGCCTGGCTTTACTTGTGGCTTTTATCTCCTTTTTATTTAATTGGCAGGCAGATCAATCTACGTTAGATCACCTGGCAGACCGGCAAATTGAATCTAAAAACTGGCTTAGCAAATTTGGAGCGGTTATAAGCGATTTCTTTATTTATAAAGGCTTTGGGATTGCCGCTTTCGTTGTGGCCTTCCTCGTAGGTCTTACTGGTATCTATCTCTTCTTCGATTTTAAAAAAAGTAACCTTCAAAAGTTCTGGTTTTGGGGCGTGCTGGTTATGATCTGGCTTTCCCTGTTCTTCGGATTCTTTGCTGAAGATAATCCATTACTGGGAGGAAGAATTGGTTATGAAATGAACGATTACCTTCAGGATTACCTGGGCTTTTTTGGAACCGTTTTGTTAATGATATTCCTGTTTATAGTGTACCTCACTGTACGGCTTAAAGTTACTCCGGAACTTATAGGAGGCTACCTGAATAAATCTAAAAAGGAATTCCAGTCGGAATTCGAAAAGAAATCAGGCGGGAATATTTCAGAAACAGAAGAAGAGAAAGACTGGAAGGAAGAAGTGGTTAATAAAAAAGAAAAAGAAGGATCTTCTTCAGAAATTAAACTGGAAACAGCTACACCGCAAGCAAATACAACTACACCGCCTGCACCTCCCGCTCCAAAGAAAGAGCAAAGTGACGAGGTAGAAATGGAGGTGGAAACAGCTCCTGAAGAAGATGAGGTAGAAGATAATCTAAGTGCAAAACTGGTAAGCGATTTTGGTGAATTTGATCCTACCCTGGAGTTGAGCAACTACAAATTCCCTTCCCTGGATTTACTTAAAGACTATGGCGGCGGCATTACGGTAAACCAACAGGAACTGGAAGAGAACAAGAACCGTATCGTGGAAACCTTGCGCAATTACAAGATCGAAATTGCACAAATTAAAGCCACGGTTGGTCCTACAGTGACCTTATATGAAATTGTTCCCGAAGCAGGAATCAGGATTTCGAAGATCAAAAATCTTGAAGATGATATCGCGTTGTCCCTTTCGGCACTTGGAATACGAATTATTGCTCCTATTCCGGGAAAAGGAACTATTGGTATTGAAGTACCTAACAAGAATTCCACAATTGTATCCATGCGCTCGGTCATAGCTTCTCCCAAATTTCAGAATGCCGAAATGGAACTTCCGATGGCCCTGGGAAAAACAATTTCTAACGAAACTTTTGTGGTGGATCTTGCAAAAATGCCCCACATGCTTATGGCAGGTGCAACAGGACAGGGTAAATCTGTTGGTTTAAACGCCATTCTTACTTCTCTACTATACAGCAAACATCCTGCAGAAGTAAAATTTGTCCTGGTAGATCCCAAAAAAGTCGAGCTTACCCTTTTTAATAAAATTGAAAGACATTATCTCGCAAAATTACCAGATACCGAAGAGGCTATTATTACAGACAATACAAAGGTGATCCACACGCTCAATTCCCTTTGTACCGAAATGGACAATCGTTACGAAATGCTGAAAAATGCAATGGTTCGTAACCTAAAAGAATACAATGTTAAGTTTAAAAACAGAAAACTTAATCCTGAAGACGGGCATCACTTTTTGCCATATATCGTGCTTGTGGTAGATGAGTTTGCAGATCTCATCATGACGGCGGGAAAAGAGGTGGAAACACCAATTGCCCGTTTGGCCCAACTGGCCCGTGCTGTGGGAATACATCTTATAATTGCCACACAGAGACCTTCTGTAAACGTAATTACAGGAATTATAAAAGCAAACTTCCCGGCCAGGATCGCCTTCAGGGTAACTTCAAAAATAGATTCACGCACCATCCTGGACAGCCAGGGAGCAGACCAGTTAATAGGTCGCGGTGACATGCTTTTTACGCAAGGCAGTGAAATGAAACGTTTACAGTGCGCTTTTGTAGATACTCCTGAAGTCGATAAGATTACAGAATTTATAGGTTCTCAAAAAGCATATCCAGATGCACACCTTCTGCCAGCTTATGAAGGAGAGGAAAATGGCACAGGAGTTGATATAGATGTGAGCGAGAGAGATAAGCTCTTTCGGGAAGCGGCCGAGGTTATCGTGACAGCGCAACAAGGCTCAGCTTCTTTGCTGCAACGAAAATTAAAACTTGGTTATAACCGTGCAGGAAGGATTATCGATCAACTGGAAGCGGCCGGAATTGTAGGCCCTTTTGAAGGAAGTAAAGCACGACAGGTTTTAATTACAGATTTAGCGGCACTCGACCAATTGTTAAACGAATAAAAGCATTTTACACGCACTCTAAAAAGGACAAAAACTTCAGTTTTCGTCCGGAAAAATAATTTTATAATGAAAAAAATAATCTTTTTATTTTCAATTCTTCTCAGCCTCGGCTTGAGCGCCCAGAACTCTGACCAGGCAAAAGCCCTGCTAAATGACGTATCTTCAAAAGTAAAAGCTTACGATAATATGGTGATCGACTTTAAATACGCTCTGGAAAATACAGCTGAAAATGTTAACCAAGAAACCCGTGGGGATGTGAGCATTAAAGGTGACAAATATGTGCTGAATTTAATGGGTACCACGCAAATGTTCGACGGTAAGAGAATCTACACGATTATTCCTGAGGATGAAGAAATTAATATCTCTAATTATGTAGAAGAAGACAGCAATAATATTACTCCTTCAAAAATGTTTTCTTTTTATGAAGAAGGATATAATTATAAATGGGATATCACCCAGGACGTAAAAGGAAGGAAAATCCAGTACATAAAGCTTACTCCGCAAGACAGCAATGCCGAGGTTAAAAACATTCTTTTAGGAATAGATACACAAACAAAACATATCTATAACCTTATCCAAACCCAGGATAATGGTACAAAAATCACCATTACCGTAAAAAGCTTTAAAACAGACCAGCCACTGGCACAGAGTCTCTTTACTTTTAACGAAGACAGGTATTCCAATTACTATATTAATCGCTTAGATTAAATTGAAGATACTAGACAAGTACATACTGGCGAGTTTCCTAAAAACCTTTTTTACAGTTTTTATAATCCTCATGTTCATTTTTGTACTACAGACGATTTGGCTGTACATTGGTGAACTCGCGGGAAAAGACCTTGATGTAGAAATAATTCTCAAATTCCTCCTCTACTTTTCTCCTAAGCTTGTACCGCTGGTTTTACCGCTTACCATCCTTCTTACTTCCATTATGACCTTTGGAAGTTTTGCCGAAAATTACGAATTCGCAGCAATGAAATCTTCCGGTATTTCCTTGCAAAGAGCCATGAGCGGACTTACAATCTTCATCTTTTTAGTTAGCCTTACCGCTTTCTTCTTTTCCAATAACGTAATTCCCGCAGCGGAATTTAAGTCCATCAACCTTAGGAGGAATATCGCTAAATTAAAGCCAGCAATGGCCATTAGCGAAGACATTTTCAATGAGGTTGGGGATATAAATATTAAAGTGGATGAGAAAAGCGGAGACAACGATCAGTATTTAACAGACATTATTATACATAAGAAAAGTGCCCGTAGTGGCAATTACACGGTAATGAAAGCCACAGAAGGAGAACTTGTGGGCAGCACAGATTCTGATGTACTCTCCCTGGTGCTTAAGGATGGAAACTATTACGATGAAATTCAACCAAACGATGCTGCAAAAAGAAGAAACAAGCCATATGCAAAAAGTTATTTTGAAGAATATGTCATAAATATTGACCTTTCAGAATTTAATAATGTGGACATGGAAGACGAAAATTACCATAGTACACAGGGGATGTTAAACACTTCGGAACTTAGGGAGAGCATAGATTCCTTTTCTACCACTTATAACGAACAGGTAAAAGTTTTTAGGGAGAGCATGTTTAACCGTACCGGCGCTGCTACTCTAAATCTCAACTACAGGCCTGCAGATATTGATACTACTTCAAAAATAGGAGAATCTGTACTGGACCTGTATGATGCTCAACAAGCTTCGCAAATCGCAGGTTTTGCTACAAGTTCGGCAGAAGCAGCTTTATCTCACATGAACCTGAAAAAAGAAGAATTTAAAACAAGTTTCCGGCAAATCAATAAATTTGAAATAGCCCTGCATGAAAAGTATGCTTTAGCGGCAGCTTGTTTTGTACTCTTTTTTGTTGGGGCTCCACTGGGCGCCATTATTAGAAAAGGCGGAATGGGATTGCCAATGGTTATTGCCATCCTACTATTCCTTACCTATCACTTTATTGGCATATTTGCAAAAAACTCTGCCGAAGACGGAAGTGTTAGTCCGTTTATTGCAACCTGGCTTCCCACTGCCATTATGCTTCCGCTGGGAATATTCTTAACTTACCGCGCTACCACAGACCAGGGTCTATTTGCTTTTGATAACCTTTTTGAACCCTTTAAGCGGCTCCTTAAAAAAGCAGGGATCATTAAGACTAAAGACAAAATAGATTAAATATCTTTGAAGCCGATAAAATTATTGCAATGCCAGAAACTGAAGCAAATTCAAAAATTAAGTTAGATCACATTAAAGATGCTATTGAAGATATCCGTGCCGGGAAAGTAATTATAGTAGTAGACGATATCGACAGGGAAAATGAAGGAGATTTTGTAGCCGCGGCAGAAAAAGTAACGCCAGAAATGATCAACTTTATGGCCACACACGGCAGAGGATTAATTTGTGCTCCAATTACCGAACGCAGGTGCAAAGAGTTGCGACTGGAAATGATGGTTGGCACCAATACAGATCCTATGGAAACAGCCTTCACCATTTCAGTAGACCTTAAGGGAAAAGGAGTCACTACAGGAATATCGGCGTTAGACAGGGCTAAGACAATACAATCTTTAATAGATCCTGATACAAAATCATATGATTTGAGCCGCCCGGGACATGTCTTTCCGCTTAAAGCGAAAGAAGGAGGCGTTTTAAGAAGAACAGGGCATACAGAAGCTGCGATAGATTTTGCCCGGTTAGCGGGATATGCACCTGCCGGGGTGATTGTAGAGATAATGAATGAAGACGGAACAATGGCCCGTCTCCCCCAGCTCTTAGAAGTTGCACGTAAGTTCGATCTTAAAATAGTTTCTATAGAAGATCTCGTTGCTTACAGGATGCAACACGATTCGCTTATTGAGAAGAAAGAAGACTTTGATGTGGAAACCCGGTTTGGAAGTTTTAGATTAAGAGCGTACAAGCAAACTACTAATAACCAAGTACATATTGCCCTTACCAAAGGTTCCTGGAGCGCCAGTGAAGAAATTCTGGTGCGTATGAATTCTACGCTGGTCAACAATGACATCCTGGGAACTTTAACCAATGATGCCGATAAAAAACTGGACACGATGTTTCGCGTTATTAATGAAGAAGGACGGGGCGCAATAATTTTTATTAATCCGGTAAATCAATCCCTAAACCTGCTAAACAGGCTGGGGGAATTAAAAGATATCCAGAAGAAGGGGCAGTTAAAAGCTCCGCCTGTAAATATGGATAATAAAGACTTTGGGATTGGAGCCCAGATCCTACACGATTTGGAAATTCACAAAATAAAATTGCTTTCCAATTCCCAACAGAAAAAGCGGGTGGGAATGATTGGCTACGGTCTGGAAATTACAGATTACGTGAGCTATTAATCAATATCGATAATAACATCTTCCAATGGCCGTCTTACTTTTTTAAAACTGGAGAATTGATCATCTTTCGCACGGTAGCCTACAGGAAGCACCAGTACAGATTTTAAGTTGTGTTCTTCCAGTTTAAGATATTCGTCATATTTCCCGGGCTCAAAACCTTCCATGGGGCAGGCATCAATTTCTTCAGTTGCGCAAACGGTAAGCAAAGTACCTAAAGCAAGATAAGCCTGGTTTACTGACCACAGGGCGATCTCGTTATAAGGTTTAGAACTAAAATCGTTCACTAGAAACTCCTTAAAAGGAGTCAATACCTCATCAGGTGTTTTCCTGATGCTTTTTACCCTTTTAAAATAATTCTCAATAAAACCGGGCCCTACTTCTTTCTCTATACAAATTATCAAAATGTGGGAAGCCGTACTTATTTGCTGCTGATTCATACTAAACCCCTTCAGTTTCTCCTGAATTTTTTTGTTTTCTACCACTACCATCTTTATTGGCTGCAATCCATAAGAGGTAGCCGTAAGATTGAAGGCTTTCTTCAGGATCTCAATTTTTTCTGAAGGTAGAATCTTTTCAGAATCAAACTTTTTAGTAGCATAACGCCACTCCAGTGCTCTAATATTTCCCATGATCATGAGGTTTTTGTAACAGGCTGCAAATTTAAGGAATGTATGCAGGAATCGCCTACAATAAGAATAAATTAAACCTATACATCAAATTTTATTAACTATATTCGAATGAGTTTTTAATTTTTCATGGGCAAATGAGGCTGATAAAAAAATCCATTCTCACGCTGGTAATTCTTGTTGTTCTTGCCAGTTTAATAGTTCTGGGTCTTGAATCCTTTCTAAAACAAAATACGGCAGAAAATATCTATAGTGATGTAGGAAAAGTTCCTCCTGCCACAACAGTAATCGTTTTAGGCGCCAGTGTTCATTCCAGCGGGAAACTTTCTCCTATACTAGAAGACAGGATGATAACCGCCATAGAACTTTTTCAAAAGAACAAAGTAGAACAATTTTTGGTTTCCGGAGATCATAAAACCGATGATTATGACGAGGTAAATGCAATGAAAAATTACCTGCTTAGCCACGGCATTCCTGAAAATCTGATTTTACAGGATCATGCAGGCTTTGATACTTACGACAGCATGTACAGGGCAAACAAAATTTTTAATATTAGAAATGCCATTGTGGTTACGCAAAAATTCCACCTCCCCAGGACAATATTTATTGCGAAAAATCTGGGACTGGACTATAAAGGTTTTGCGGCAAACGCACGTTCTTACGAAACCTCCACAAGGTTAATGAGACGCGAAAAACTGGCAAATTTTAAAGCGCTGTGGGAAGTGCTTACAGATGGAAAACCCGCTACTTTAAAACAAAGCTTTTAAATAGTTCTCAAATTTCCTATCTTTAAGAGATAATCATCTAAAAAAGAAAACATGATACAATGGTTACTGCATATTGTGATAGATGCCGGCATCCTTTTGCTGGCTGCGAAAATGATGTCTAAAGTTGAGCTAAAAGGTTTTAAATCTGCTTTAATCGTTGCTCTTATTATTGGTGTACTAAGCTTCTTGCTCAGCTGGTTGCTTACGGCAGTACTAAATATCGCCACCCTGGGGCTTTTCTACTTTCTTGGACTAGGTTTTATAATAAGGATAATAGTAAACGCTATAATTATTGAAATAGCAGACCGTGTAAGCAAAGATTTTACTACTGTAGGTTTTCTGCCCTCCCTTTGGCTTGCAATCATCCTGGCTATAGTTGGCGGAATTGTAGACGCTATTTTATTTTAAGTTGTGATTACAAAAAGAGAAGGTCGAAAATTGGTAATTTTCGACCTTCTCTTTTTTATATGCTTTAACCGTACTCACAGTTCGTCTTGAGCAGCAATAATTGTGGTTAAAATTCTGAAAAATCACCTTTTTTTCTTGTTTCTCCTCCCCCACCAGATTATAAAACCACTAACCGGAAGGCCGGCAACAAATAAGCTCCCAAAAAAGGCGATTATCTTGCCTGTAATGCCAAAGTATTGCCCGGTATGAAGTCCGTAATTCATTTCCTGAAGCTTTAAACCGGTGCTTTTATTGCTGTACAAGTGCTTTTCCAGTAATTTCCCTGTTTCCGGATGAAAATAGAAGTTGGATTGGTGATCAAAATCTAAAGTTTCGGGGTAAGACCCGGTGATAATTGGAGAATTTGCATCCTGTTCCCATACAAAATGCATCCCGGCATCGGGAAGCAGCGCAAAAGTCTGCTTCATGGCCATATCTATTGCCGGGATTCCGGAATTGGGAGATTCAGCTTCAATAATTGGCGGGGCAGTTTCTTCAGAATATTCCTTTCCCAAATTGCCAATTACATAGAGACTTTCATGCATCCATTCATAAGAAAAACTAAGGCCCGTAATGGCAATTACCAGCGCAAGCAGAGAAATATAAATTCCCGTAATATTGTGCCAGTCATAATTTACACGCCGCCATTTGGCGTTAAATCTGATCTTTAGCCCGTTTTTCAGATTTTTCCTTCTCTTCGGCCACCAGAGAATAATTCCGCTAATAAGCATCACAATAAAAATAATAGTGGAGATTCCTACCACCTGTCTACCAATCTTTTCGGGTAGAAGAAGGTACATATGCAGGTTTTCTATAATGCTGAAAAATTCATCTTCAATTTTCTGGCTATGGAGAAATTCTGCGGAATATGGATTGAAATATATATTATATCCTGCATTCTCCATAAAGTTATACACAAACGCAGGCCTTTCCTTTCCCTGATAAACCACCATTCCCGGAGCTGCATTTGGATAGCGTGCTTCAACTTTTTCCTGAAGTAGAGACGGTGCCACGAATTCCTGATCCTGAATAGCTACTTTTCTCCAGGGCTGGGTAATATCTTTGATTTCATCATGAAAAACATAGATACAGCCGGTAATAGCCACAATAAAAACAACAATACCCGAAGCAAGCCCTAACCACAAATGCAGTTTTCCGATCCATTTTTTGAAGGTATTTTGTTTTTTCCGCTTCGGCATTTTTGTAACTCTTAATTCCGGCCAAAAGTAAACTTTAGAAATAGTTTCAACTAATTGTGCTACATTAAAACTACATACAAAAACCGTCCGAATTCCTCCGGGCGGTTTTACTAACAACTAACTAACTCAACTAAAATTTGTAGGTAAGGCTTGCCGCAAAATTTCGCGGTGTTTGCGGATTTATAGTGGACCACCCATTATAATACTCTTCATCTGTAAGATTATTCAGCTTCAGGTTGATGGCAAATTTTTCTACGCTATAGAATAAAGAAGCGTTAAAGACCGTGTAGGAAGGAAGCGTAAAAACCCCGGCAAGGCTCCTATTAAAAATCATATTTTCACTGGCGTAATTCCCTCCAAAACCAAATCCAAAACCATCAAGGTCTCCCTGCTGAAACCTATAGCTCGCCCAGAAATTAGCCAGATTCTCAGGCCCTGCAGATTCGGGCCTTCTTCCGAGGAAATCGTCACTTGCGGTAGATTCTATAATCTCACTGTTGTTATAACTGTAACCCGCAATAAGATTTAAACCATCAAAAGGAGCAGCGGTTACACTGGCTTCAAATCCGCGGCTGTAGCGTTCGCCGCCCTGCAAATCTGTCGAAAAGGGATTTTCAGCAGAAATGGCTACAATATTTGAAACTTCTATATCGTAATAACTAAACGTTGCCGCAACCCTGTTGTTTAAAAAATTTAGCTTGGTTCCAACCTCAAATTGTTTGGCTTTTTCAGGATCAAAAATAACCGTCCTGCTCTGGCCGCTGGCCCTGTCTACTACCTCCTGTGGCGCCAGGTTACTAAAGCCATCCATATAATTGGCAAATATCGATACCCTGTCCAGCACCGGCTGATATACTACTCCGAATTTGGGAGAAAGCGCTGTCTGGCTGTTGTTCTCATTTTCAAACTGGTCAATCCTTAAACTAGCCATAGCCGAAAGCTGGGGTGTAAAATTGAAAACATCAGAAATATAAGCACTGTAAATATTTTCCTTAGTGGTATTACTGTTCCTGTTTAAACCGGCCAAAAGGTTGTTTGTTGCTGCTGCAGAAAGTATTCCGCTGTCATTATCTGTGATATAAGCTTCAGGATCATAGATTTCAAAAACACTTTCATTTACATTCTGAAGGCTGGCTTCCCCCACGTAAACCTTTCCATTTGCCACATAACCAGAACCGTTGTCGATCACTTTTCGGTTAAAATAATCTAATCCCACTACCATTCGGTTTCTAAAATCTCCAATTTTAAAATCACCAATAAAATTCTGCTGGATATCTGTAGTAAGTGTGGTCGAATTTTGGTCATTAATGTATCGTGTAAAAACAACTCCTTCATTAAGATTGGTCACTTCGCCCGGTACCTCATCCAGTCCCTGCTCAAACCGGGTGGTCTCGTACAAATAAGAATAGTGGCCCAATGCTTTTGCCGAACTCCTGGAAACAACGGTCTGGGAAGTCCAGGAATCGGAGAGTTTATAGTTCATTTGCCCCTGCAGGCTGAAATTTGGGTTTTCCAGGGTAAGATCGTTGCTCGTGTAAGAGCGTTCGGGATTGTAGCCTAATTCATCCATATTTGTCACGCTAAGGGGCGCACCACGGTCTAAAAACAGCATTGTGGGATTGGTACTCTCGCTGTTATAAAACTCTGTGTTAATAAGGAACGAAAGCCTGTCGTTTACTTTATAACTCAGCGAAGGTGCAACGAAAAATGATTTCTGAAATCCCGCGTCCTGAAAACTATTTTGCGTATGGTACGCAGTGTTTATCCGTAAGGCAACATCCCCGGTTTCGTCCAGCGGAGTATTAACATCTGCGGTTACACGATTTAAACCAAAGCTGCCCATAGTGTAGGAAATATTGCCGCCAAAATAGCTGTAAGGTTTTTTTGTTACAATATTTATAAGCCCGCCATAAGAAATAAGGCTGCTGCCGTACAATGTTCCCGAAGGGCCTTTTACTACCTCTATACTTTCTATATTTGCAGGATCGGGGCTTCCATTGGTAACACCGGGAAGTCCGTTTACCAGCGTCGGCTGCACCGGGAAACCTCTTATGGAAAAGTAGCCGGCACCGTCACTTCCCCTTCCGGTAGATTCCCACAATTTGGAGATTCCGGGAGCGTTTTTAATCGCATCGTCAAAACTGGTAACCACCTGCTCCTCCATAAGCTCTGCAGTAATAGTATTATACACCTGCGGATTTTCGATGTCTTTAAGCGGAAGTTTTGCCACAAAATCACTTTTTGTGCGGGTAAATTCATTTACATTCCCATTTGCCCTAAGTACAACTTCGCCCAACTGCTCTTCTTTTCCGTTAAGAACTATACTTTGCACTGTGGTTGTTTGATTTGCCTGGACCGAGACTGCCAGTTCTCTGGTTTGATAACCTACGTAAGAAATTTTTATAGTATAATTGCCCGCGGGCACATTGCTGAGTATAAACTCCCCGTTACGATTAGATTCGGTTCCAAAGCTGGTACCTTCAATGTCTATGTTGGCATCTGAAATGGGATTGCCGCTGTTATTTATGATGTTTCCCTGTATATTCCCGCTGGATTGCCCAAAGCTAAACTGGGACAACACGAGGAAAATACTCAACAGAAAATTTTTTTGACTCATTGTAGTAGTGTTAAACTGTAGTAGTATTAATTTTATTTAGACTTATTTTAAATAGAAAGGCAAATGTAAAGATCGTATTTCAGAAATAAAAGCTTATTTATAATTATTATAAATAAAATTGCTCAGCCTTTATGGATACTTCGGAAAATCAGTAAGTTCACCATTGCTGTAACCAACGGGGTATTACAGATAACTATAACGCAAATCAGAAATTTGATTAGAAATTAACCTCCACAGCACATCAAAAAAGTATATTTGCGTTTCAAAATTTAATTATGATAAAACTGATCGTGACAGATATGGATGGAACCTTGCTTAATGACAAGCATGAGCTGCATCCTGATTTTTGGAAAATGGAAGAAGCACTTACAGAAAAAGGAATTATTTTTTCTGTAGCCAGTGGACGGCAGTTTTACAACCTGGAATCAAAATTTGAAAGGATAAAAGACAGGATGTTATTTTTTGCTGAAAATGGTACCCATGTTGTCCGCAATGGCAAAGAAATCTATGTGAATCCGCTTGATCGTGATGCCGCTAAAGAATTTATCAGTATCGGGCGTGAAATTGAAGGAGCTCAACTTGTTCTATGCGGAAAAACTTCAGCTTATGTAGAATGTGATGATGAAGAATTCATTCGAGAAATTCAGCAATATTATAAGCGTTTAAAGTACGTAGAAAACTTGGACGAAGTAGAAGATACTATTCTAAAGGTCACGGTTTGCGACTACAAAGGAGTTGAAGAGCATACTTTTCCGCATTATAAAAAGTTTCAGGACAATTATAAAGTTGCTATTGCAGCAAGGATATTCCTGGACATTACCTCTGCCACGGCTAATAAGGGAAATGCTATTAAAGGCGTTCAGGAAGAACTTAATATTTCTCCTGAAGAAACGCTTGTTTTTGGAGATTACCTTAACGACCTGGAAATGATGCAAAATGCCCGCTACAGCTATGCTATGAAAAATGCCCATCCCGAAATAATTAGCGCCAGCAAATTTATTACCGGCTTTGATAATAATGAAAACGGAGTGCTAAAAACTATTGAAGAGTTGGGACTGCTCAAAGAAGATGAAGTTAAAGCAGACTCCTAAAAATGGCAATTATCGGTATCTAGTGCAGTACTGCGCTGCAATTTGAACGCCGCTAATATATTCTTGCTGGAAAACATGGTAAAAAGGCGCTCCCGGTCTAATTGATAATAAAGTTAGTTTTATCTACGCCGGTATTTCCGGCTGCAGGATCAAATGCGTAAACGGTGATTTCGTAAAGACCTGCATCCAGGTTTGTTTTTGCAGAAAAGGTACTTGGCTTTTCCCCTACCTTCATTTCCACCTCGTTTACCTGCTTATTTTCACTGCTTATCAAGGCTTTCACTTCATATTGATTTGCGTCCCAAATACCCCCTTCAGTCACGGGGCATCCGCACATAAGGATAATATTTGCCATTATTTCGACCTCTTTAGTTTGGGGAATTCTTTCGTGCGTTTGCGGAGAAAGGATATCCACCACAAAGCCGGGAACCTCCAGTACAACTCCGTCGCCGGTTATGTCCTTACCCGGAATTAACCACAGCTGCGTACTGGAAATAACTGTTGCCTGCTTTTTATTAATAGGCGCATGTGCTTCTACTGTTACAAAAACCGGTTCCTTTATATCGATATTTGCCAAAAAACCAGCTGTACTTTCTTTAGCTAAATTCTCGTTACGTTCCCGTGGACGGTTCATTATCTTCTCGGTGTTTCCCGTACTGCCTTTGGTAAGACCTTCGGCAAGAATTTCGCCGGTTTCAGCATTTTTTATGTAGATTTTTGCTCCACCAACAGAGCTTCCAATAAATTTGGCATCTTTTGCTTTAGCTCTTACCATAATTGCGGTTTCCTGAGCATATAAGCCTGTAAAAGCAAAAATAAACAGCAGAAAAAAGGAGCGTAAAACTGTAATTCTCATAATTCGATTTAAAATTTTCGTTCTTCTCTAAGATAGAAAATTTATTGCTCTACCGTATTTTCAGCAAGCAAATTCGCTTCCTTCTCTATCTCCTCCTGTTCAAAATTACGTGGATCTGCCATGTACCTGGTCACATAATTTTTCAGTATTTGCAGTTCTTCTTCATTAAGATCGTTTGCCTCCATGTCTCGGGACAAATTCAGCCATGGCACAGAAGCTTCAAAATCATACTCTCCAAATACCATAAAAGGTGTTCCGTTGCGCACAATGGTATCGCCTTTAAGTTTCCACATTTTTGCCCAATCATAAATAAACTTCGCATCGTCCATATAAAGCCTTACACAGGCGTGGCTGGCAGGAAAACCCGGCAAATTATACTGGTGAACGCCAACACCTTCAAAATTCATAAAATTGAAATAATAAGGCAGGATCCAATCCTCATTTACCGTACTAACTTTACGACTGGCTTTATAATTTCCGTAGTGCAAACCATTTGGAGTAGGCGTGGCTTGTTTCCCTGAACTCACCGGGCCCCATTTCACAAGCTTACCAGACTCGTAAAGTGCAAAACCCTGAATTCTTTGCGCGATAAGCACCGCTTTTGGAATGGAATCCAGAATTTCCAGTTGCTGCGGAAAAGGGCTGTAGGGATTTAAATCTTCAGAAATAGTATCGGGAATCACAATTGGAATTTTTGGCTGTACGCGATATTCTTCAATCCTGTTTAAAGCGTAGACAACTTTTCTCTGACTTTCATTATACCTGGAAGAAAAGCTATCCAATGCCTCCCGGGTCAACAAAGAATCGATGCTGTAATTAATCTGAAGCCGCTTTACCTCTGCCACCTCTTCTTCTATTTCCCTACTTTCCTGAATGGTATCTACTGAAGATTTTTGCGGAGTGAGATCTTTTTTTTCCGAAACTTCTTCAGAACAGGATATGAGCAGCAGACTCATCACTACAGCTAAGCGGATTGAAGTCGAAAATTTAATAATTGTAGTGTTTCTCAAAATGAAAGCGTTTATAACCTTGTGGTTCAATAACTATGCTAAATTACCGTTGGGAAGCTTCAGCAACTGCCAAGAATAAGTTAAATCTGTAAGAACTGATGAAAATTTTTTAACTTAATGCGATAAAACTAAAAGCTCATGAATAACCGTCGCGACTTTATCAAAAAATCAGGATTATTCCTGGCAGCATCTACTTTACCTTTTCCATATCTTTTTTCGGCTAAACCCGCCAAAAAACTCGGAGTGTCACTGATAGGATTAGGATATTACAGTACAGATCTATTAGCACCGGCACTCCAGGAAACAGATTATTGTGAGCTTAGGGGAATAGTAACCGGAAGCCCTGATAAAATTCCGCAGTGGCAAAAAAAGTATGGAATAAAAGATGCTAATGTTTACAATTACGACAACATGGAGAGCATCGCAGAGAATGATGATATTGATGTTATTTACATTGTCCTCCCGAACTCTATGCATGCAGAATACGCGATAAAAGCGGCCAATGCAGGAAAACATGTTTGGTGCGAAAAACCAATGGCAACAACCGCAGAAGAATGCCGGCAAATCATTGATGCCTGTAATAAGAATAATGTAAAACTTTCTATTGGATATAGAATGCAGCATGAGGCAAATACCCAAACACTTATGAAATGGGCAAAAACAAAGCCTTATGGTGAAATTCAGGATCTTAAAGCCGAGGCAGGTTATAACAGCAATAATATAACCCCCTGGAAACTGGATAAAGAAATGGGCGGCGGCGCCATGTACGATATGGGAGTATATTCCTTAAACGGCGCAAGATATGCTACAGGAATGGAACCAATTTCTGTTAGTGCAAGGCATACTACCGACAGGCCGCAAATGTTTGACGAAGTAGATGAAACGACAATTTTCGACCTGGAGTTTCCCAATGGAGCGACGGCTGAGTGCCGTACAAGTTTTGGAGAAAGTATGAATATTCTGGATGTTAATTGTAATAAAGGAGGTTATCATCTTAAACCGTTCCAATCCTACTCTGGCGTAAAAGGTAAAGCCAGCGATGGTACAGTTTTAGAACCTTTCGGCAAAAATCAACAGGCGGTTCAAATGGATGATGATGCCCTGGCTATTATAAATGACAAACCTGTGATGGTACCTGGAGAAGAAGGGTTAAAAGATATTATAATTGTAGAAAAAATCTTTGAATCTGCTTCCAAAAACGGTGAAAGGTTAAGCTTGAGATAACAGGATCTTGCTTAAAATTATGATTAACTACTGAATGAGTGAAGGTATATGAAGAACTTTTATCTTGCTTTATACCTGCTAATTGCTGTTAATCTTACCTTCGTACAGGAAAACAAGCTGCCTGAAGATTTCGTTTATGTACATAAAGTTATTCCCAATATAGCTCTGGAAATAAGGTATTGTGGTGCTAACAATTTTACCGGAAGGCCTGTAGACTCCTATTACGAGTCGGTCGCGATTTTATCAAGACCTGCGGCAAAAGCATTGGCAAAGGTTCAGGAGGAACTTGAGAATGAGGGATATGGACTAAAAGTCTTTGATGCTTATCGTCCCCAATCTGCAGTAAATCAATTTGTGGAATGGGCAAAAAAGGAAACCGACACGCTCAATAAATCAAATTTTTATCCGGATATTGATAAGGGAAATCTATTTAGTTTGGGGTACATTGCTTCCAAATCCGGACATTCCCGGGGCAGCACGGTCGATCTCACCATTATTAATGCAAAAACGGGTGAAGAACTGGATATGGGAAGCCCTTATGATTTCTTCGGAAGTATTTCCAGTCATAATTCCGAAGAAATTTCTGAAGAACAAAAGGAAAATCGAGAATTACTAAAGCGCGTGATGATGAAAAACGGCTTTAGACCATATCCTGAAGAATGGTGGCACTACACCTTGAGGAATGAAACCTTTCCAAATACCTATTTTGACTTTCCTGTTGAATGAAACTAGCTTGTGTAAAATTACTCCAGCTTTTCGGCTAAAGAAGATAGGTTCTGCATTTTAGCATGGTTGTACGCCGTTTTTCCCTGGCTGTCTTTAAGTGATTTATCTGCGCCATTTTTCAGAAGCAACTCTGCCATTTCCTCCTGTCCAAAAGTGGCTGCAAAAATTAAAGCAGTAGCTCCATTTGCATTTTGAATACTAACATCTGCACCTCTTTGGATGAGCAGATTGGCAATTTTGGTGTGCCCTTTAAAACAAACGCCCATAAGTGCTGTATTTCCTGCAGCATCCAGAGCATTTACATCTGCTCCAGACTCTAGAAGAAGTTCTGTAATCTCATACTGCCCGTTGTAACTGGCCAAAACAAGCGGTGAGAAGCCTTTCTGGTCTTTTTGTTCCAGCAAATCCTTATCTTCAGAAACCATCTTTCTTACTTCTTCTTTGTTTCCTGAACGGATATTGTCATAAAAATTCATATAAAAATTGGTTAGTCAGGAGCGCCTTCAAAAATTGGAAATATCGGTCTTGTGTCATTCAGCAAACAACAGGACGAAAATTGGCATTTTGGCCGCCTCTCCTTTATTCGTAATAAAATTTTTGATCTAACACTAAATTACCGGGTTGTATGAAGAAAACAGCTTCTAAACAATATTCTTATTCAATCTTTACATAAGATGAAGTTATCAAACTAATAAATTTCATAGGGATGAACTATAGATACTGGTTTCCAATCAAAAACCACGGAACTAATCGTGCTTAAAAGCTGCAATTACCTTGAAAATATGCATAATGGCAGGAAAAACGGCATCCATAGACTCTTCAGCTCCTTTTGTAGAACCTGGCAGAGCGAGAACGAGCGTATTTCCGATTAGCCCTGAAACAGAACGGGAAAGCATAGAATAAGGAGTGCGGTTTTGGCCGTAAGCTCTAATAGCCTCTTCAATTCCAGGCACCGGCCGTTCCAACAGAGGTTGAACAGCTTCGGGAGTGACATCACGCGGTGATAAGCCTGTACCCCCGGTAAGAATAATCAGGCTTACCTTTTCTTTGCATTTTTTCTTTACCAGTTTCTGAATTTCATCCTTCTCATCAGGAATAATGAGATAATCTTCAATTGCAACCTGATAGGTTTTCAGTTTATCGATAATTGCCTTTCCTGCACGGTCTTCTTTTTGCCCGGCAGAAATGGAATCTGAACAAACAATAACAGCAGCAGAAATTTCATTTTCTTCAACTACTTTTCTGTAATCTGTCTTACCGCCCGTCTTTTCCAGAAGCTTAATATTTTCAATACTAATACCTTTGTCTATGGGTTTTAGCATATCGTACATTGTAATTGCAACAACAGAAGCGGCGTGCATTGCCTCTACCTCTACTCCCGTTTTATAAATAGTGTGAATTTCCACCTTAATTCTTACAGTAAGATCTTCAATTTCGTAAGTTATTCCTGTGTACTCAATGGGCAGCGGATGGCAATCTGGAATCATATCGCTGGTACGCTTCGCGGCAAAGAGTCCGGCGGTTTTTGCCATTTCAAAAACATCCCCTTTCGGAACTTTTTTCTGTTCTATGGCCTCTATTGTTTCGGGACTACTTACCCGTACAACCGCCTGCGCTATAGCTTTTCTAAGTGTATTTGTTTTATGCGTAATGTTTACCATCGCCTTTGTTGCTTCTATCGGTTTACTTTCCAGGATTCTTTACTGCTCTCCAGGATCTCCTTTCCCCATACCGGAAGTTCCTTTTTTATGCGCTCTACCAACTCATCACACGCATCCATTGCGGGCCGGCGGTGTTTGGAAGAGGTAAAAACAAAAAGGCAGATCTCCCCGGTTTTCACTTCTCCCAGGCTATGGTAAATATGCATACAGGTAAGATCGTACTTCTGAAAAATATCTTCCCTTATTTCAAAAGCTTTTTGCAGCGCCATTTCTTCGTAACAGGTATATTCTATTGCCTTTACCGTGCTGCCGTCTATCTGGTCTGCTCTAACCTGTCCCAGGAAAATTGAATGTCCGCCAATACTGGTTTTTTCACTGTGATGCTGAATAGAAGTCGCTATTTTCTCACTGGAAATTGCCCCCTGTACGAATATATTTTTAGGTTTACGTGCCATTGTTCTCTGTTTTTAAAGGTGAAGAAGGGTGTAATATACCTCCTTCTACGGAAAAAATCTTTTTACCCGGAAATTGGTTTTTAAGATCCTGGGCCATTTTCCTGCTCCGGGATCCTGACTTACAGAACAACAGAACATTTTCAAAAGCTGCTACTTTTGATTGATCCTTTGCCAGAACAGACATTGGAATCCTTTCTATTTCTGAATTGCTCATTTCAGGTTTTTCGTGAAGTTCACGAATATCTATTAATGCTGAATTATTCATATTCCGCGTCCAGTCTAAAGCCTTTTCCCAGCTGATACTTTCGGCTACACCACAGCTTATTTCGTAGCTGGCAGCTTTAAAAGCTTCTTTATTAGCAGGGATTTTTTTCCGGGCTTCAGGATTTGCTTCAGCCTTAACTTCAAAAAAAGAGGTGGTCCTGAGATTGTAAAACAGCAGCTTCTTTGTTAGTACCGTCCCTACTCCAGATAGTAATTTAATAGCCTCTGTTGCCTGTAATGTTCCTATTAATGCGGGAAGGACTCCAAGAACTCCTGTTTCACTGCAGTTAGGAATCTCATTTGATGATGGAGGATTTGGATATATATCCCGGTAATTTATAGGATCCTCTCCGTAGTTAAAAACCGCCATTTGTCCTTCATACTCGTAAATGGCGCCCATAATTAAAGGCTTCTTTAATAATACACAGGCATCATTTATCATATACCGCGTTCCGAAGTTATCAGTCCCGTCCAGGACCAAATCGTAAAAAAAGATTACCTCCAGGGCATTTTGGGGAGTAAGAAATTGCGGAATGACTTTAAAAAGTATATCAGGATATTTTTGTTGCAAAACCTCAGCGGCCGTTTGAGCTTTGGGCTTATTAATATCATTTTGTCCATAAAGGGTCTGCCGGTTAAGATTCGACTCACTAATGTTGTCTCCATCTGCAATCCCTATCGTTCCCACACCGGCCGCCGCAAGGTGTAATAAAACAGGACAGCCAAGACCACCTGCGCCGACCACAAGTACTTTAGCAGCGGACAATTTTTTTTGACCTTCATTTCCAAATTCCGGTAATATTATTTGCCTGTCGAACCTGCTCATCCTCCTGAAAATGGTGGTAACAAAGCTATTTCCTCATTTCCGTTTAATGCGGTGTTTTCCTGAACAAGTTGCTGATTTATAGCCAAAGAAAAATTTTGAGATTCCAGTTGAGGATATTCTCTTTTTAAAGCGTGAAGAAGCTCTCTTGTGTTCTGGTAATAAGCGAATTGAAATTCTGATGCCGGAAGCTTCTCTACAAGCATCCCAAAGGCTTTTATATTGAGTTGTTCCATCTTTTCTCTACTTCTCTAAGTTCTTGCTGCGTGTTGATATTCTGGAAATTTTCAGCCGTTGTACTAAAACTGAAATATACTAAAGTGTGCTTGTTTTTTAAAATAAAATCTGTCATTTTAAAATCTTCAGCAGCAATGGAATCTTTAATTTGATTCTGCAATTTTACAGGGTAAAGGGCAAATAAAGGATTTATTCTTTGCCCTACCAATGGTGCCACAATTTTTTCCATAGCCGCTTCCGCAGTAAGGTTTTTTATCTCTTCTTCCGAGAGTAAAGGCATGTCGCAACTTACCAGGAAAACAACATCTGCTGTGGTATTTTTAAATGCTGAAAACAACCCGCCCATAGGACCTTTTTCCTTTACCACATCAGAAAATACCGGAACCCCAAACCGCTCATAGCCGGAGTTGTTTGCTATTATTTTGACCGGTAGTCCTACTTCCTTTAAAGTTTTCAGGATATAAGACACCATGGGTTTACCGTCCAGAAGCATTAATCCCTTGTCCCGGCCCATACGGCTGCTTTTTCCACCGGCAAGGACAAAAGCTTCTATTTTCAGTTCCGGGTTCAAGACAACATAAGCTTGACTGCTGCTCCTGCCAAAACAAATGTCAGCAGGTTTTTCACTATTTTCACGTTAAAGCGACGGGAACCGTAATAACTACCCAACATTCCTGCCACCACCGTAGGCGGTATAAATATCCACAGCGATTTATCGAAAGAAAAACTAAAGCCGAGGGTTCCAATATATCCCGCCACAGAATTTACAAAAATGAATAACGCGCTTAAAGCAGCTGTTTGCCTGATGTTTGTCCAACCTAACATGAGTACCAATGGTGAAAGAATAATACCACCGCCAATACCAATTAGCCCGGAAAAGAAACCGATTAGAATCCCCATAACAGGCGGCAGCCAAAGGTTATTGGCTACAGTACGGGATTTACTTTCAGGAAAAACACCAAGAAACCGAAAGATTGGAAATAGCAGGAGTACACCCAAAATTTTCATATAAAGCGCCGTGTCTACCACAATCATTCCCCCAACAAAAGCCGCCGGCATTGAGAATATCACCAGCTGCAGGAATAACTTTTGTGGAAATTCGCAGGTTTGTCTATGGTTTAAAAAAGCTATAAATGAAATAATGATATTCATTAAAAGCGCCGTGGGCCTGATCTCCTCTGGTGCAAAACCGGCCAGTGCCAATATCATCAAATAACTGCTGGCTCCTCCATGGCCTACAGAAGCATAGAAAAAAGCTGCCACCGGAAGTAGTAGGAGCAAATAAAAAAGCACGTCTATTGGCATTAATAAAAAAATTAAGTTTTTGTCCCGTCCAAGTCTAGCCGATCGAGGGCTCTAAAATATAAATTTTAAAATAATTAGAGTAAAAAGAAAAATTACCAGGCTAAGCCCGATAATCTCTTTATTTTCTTTATTGTAAAAACTTCCCATTTATGGTGTATTATTAAAGCTCCATCAAGATAAGAAATTATCCGTACCGATCTCATCCCGTTTATCAATTTGTGACATAACTACTTTTCAACTCTCAATACATTACAAAAGCGAATTACCGGAAGAAACTTTCAGGAAAGCCACTGCTTAAAGTCCTTTACTTTTTCCCTGCTCACGATTAGCGGAAAATCATTATAGGATTTCAGACTAAGGCGGAGCCGGGAATTTGAGTAGGCGATAATATCCTCAATTGCTGAAATGTTTACAATACTTTGCCTGTTGATCCTGAAAAAGTTCTCGGGATTCAGTTCGTTTTCCAGTTTTTCCAGGGAGATCTCGAGGGGATAATGTCGTTTGTCCAACGTATGGATATAAGTTGATTTGTTTTCAGAACAAAAACAACTAATTTCCTCCACATTAATCAACTTAATATGCTGGCCTATCTGTACGGTGAAACGCTTACGATATTCTGACGTTGGTAGATTAAAAATAGACTGTAGGTTTTGCATGCTCAGTCCGCCCTTAAAAGCAGCGCTATTGTTGTAAAACTTTTGCAACGCGGCTGCGAGTTCCTCATCGTCTATGGGCTTCAGCAGATAATCGACGCTATTTAATTTAAAAGCTTTCAGCGCATATTCATCATAAGCGGTAGTAAAAATGATAGCACTTCTAATTTCAACATTTTCAAAAATTTCAAAAGACAGGCCATCACTTAACTGGATATCCAGAAAAATAATATCAGGATGTTCATTTTGCAGGAACCACTCCGTAGCCTCTTCAACAGCATGCAACGTGGCAATTACATTTACCTTCTGTTTCTCCAGCATACGCTGTAACCGCCGGGCAGAAGGTTTTTCGTCTTCAATAATTAATGCCTGTATCATCTTCAGTAAATATTACTCCCAATTTCTTTTTTTATCTTTTTCCATCAGTTCCTTGACTTTGCGCTCTTCCCAATCCCTACCAAAAAGTTTATTGGGACCAAAGACAGAAAGCCAGTGAGCAAATAATCCAATTCCCCAGAAAAAGGCTGTAGAATATGTCCAGATGTTATTTAAGGTGTGCCAATCGCCATCCTGATAAGCAGCAACGGCAATAATTGCTATGTTTATAAAGAGATAAACAAGCAGGTGTACATAAAAACCTTTGATCTCTTTCACTTTCTTTTTTGCAGACCAGTAGCCCAGGTTCTCCTTTTTATCTTGATTTTTCATTACTTCCATGATTTTTGTTGTTGCTGTTCCTTCTCCATGATCTCCTGAATTTTACGTTCTTCCCAGGCAGAGCCATAGCCAAATACAGAGAAACCATGGATTGTTAGCCCAATACCCCATCCAAATAAAGGAAACCAGAACCACTGAAAACCCCAGAATGTATAATAATTAATAAAAACGAGAAACGGAATTACCACACAATAAGAAATGAGGTTCCCGTAAAATTCCTTCATTTCCTTTACACGCTCTTTCGCCTTAAAATAAGCTTTTTCTTCTCTAAAATCCTGTGTTTCCATAATTGCTATTTGTTTGGTTAGTACCGGTAATTTTACCCTAAAAATTTCCTGGTTTTTTTCTATAAATACTTTTCTCCTGGTTACAATTCCGTAGCGATCTACAATATTCTGAAGCCCCACCCCTTTTCGCTGATGCAGTACTTCTTTCTTCTGAAAATTATTTTCTATCACTAAATATCCATCTGCTTCATAAATTTTGATCCGCAACGGTTTCGCCTCGCTTACCACGTTGTGCTTTATGGTGTTTTCCAGCAATAACTGAAGAGATAGCGGCACAACCTTAGCCTCTGGTGTAGAAAGGTTTTCCGGCACTTCATAAAAAATGCTATTTTCAAAACGCATCGTCAACAACTTCATATAAGTTACCGCAAAAGCAAGTTCTTCTTCCAGGCTTACCAGTTCCTTATCTTTTTGCTCAAGGACATATCTGTAAATCTTAGAAAGCGAAGTAGTAAACTTTTGCGCCTGCTCTGGGTTTTCATCAATAAGGGAAGTCAGAACATTTAAGCTGTTAAAAAGAAAATGCGGATCTATCTGATTTTTTAAACTTTCGAATTTTGCTGAAGCGGTTCCGGCAATAATCTTCTGTTCGGTTACTTTTCGCTCCTGAAGTGCCTTATAAAAATAGAACAAATGAAAGGCAAGGGAAATGATAATCGTAAATAATAAAGGAGCAAAATAATACCGTAAGCTTTCATTTTCCAGAAATTCACTTACTGTGGTGTTTCCAAAGAGTGTTTTATCTACCAGCCGACAAAAAAAATAGCCAAGAAGGGTGAGCGCAATAGAACCTGCCGAGGCGAAAACTGCCCTTTTCAGACCTGCGTTTTCCCAGCCGATTTTTCTATTGAAAAATTTAAAATAAAGTCCATTAATGGCTGTCAGGACAAACGAATAGAAGAAATACATTCCCCATACTTCCAAGTGAAGCAGTTTTTCTATACTACCATAAAAAATAGAATCCAGTAGAAGGACCACGACGGAAATTATAAAAGAAATTCTGAATATTTTGAAGATAATTTTCATCCCAGCTTTTTAATTTAAAGCGAATATCTACTAAATCCTGTTATTCCAGAAAATGTATTCACTGAACTGTTAATTTTTGATGCTGAATCGTAAATCGAACAGACAATCAGAAAATTTCAGCTTTTCTGAAGAAATTATGGCGGCTAAACAACCAAAGTAGAGAAAATTAAGATGAAAACTGAAGAAAAATAAGTGAAGAGAATACAGTTCAGGAGAAAATTAGAAATTTAGATAGAAATGTAGCATCCTCACCTTCAGAAAAAACCAAAGGTAATGTCTTCAAATACTAAGGGTCGAAAATGGCAATTTTCGACCCTATACTTTTTTGGTGGCCCAATATTCTTCTCCACAAGCATAATTTATTCCGAAGAAAAATTGGGAAGTATGAAATTAAACATCATCATCCACTTCCATAATCTGTTTATTGGCTTTAAAAGGACGAATAATTAACCTTGCGGCTTTGTCGAAGTTTATGTAATTATAAATCCAGTTAAAGAAAGTTACCAACCTGTTCCTGAAGCCAATAAGGAACCACAAATGCACAAACATCCATACAAACCAGGCAAAGAAACCTCCAAATTTTAATTTTCCCATGTCTACCACGGCGCGGTTTCTCCCTACCGTAGCCATGGTGCCTTTATCATAATAATCAAAGGGCTCCAGTTTTTCGCTCTTAACCAGCCTTTTCAGATTTTTGGCCAGATGCTTCCCCTGCTGAATTGCCGGCTGGGCCACCATAGGATGCCCCTTTGGATATTCCTCACTTTGCATTAGCGCAATATCGCCAATGGCAAAAATATTTTCATAGCCGTTCACCTGGTTAAACGTATTTACCTCGTACCGGTTTGCTTTTTCCACCATAGCCGAAGCATTTAATCCCTTAACAGGAGCGCCTGTAACCCCCGCGGACCAGATAAACGTTTCTGTTTTTAAAGCCAGGTCGGTATTGGTTTTCACCAGTTCCCCATCGTAGTTTTCCACCATGGTATTTAAATGGATATGGACGCCCAGTTCTTCTAAAAAGCGATGTGCTTTTTTAGAAGATTCCTCGCTCATAGGTGGCAAAACCCGTGGCAATCCTTCCAGAAGGTGAATATTCATTTCGTTTGGATCAATATCGGGATAATCGTTTGGCACAACATTATTCCTAAGTTCGGCAATGGCGCCGCTAAGTTCCACGCCTGTTGGGCCTGCGCCTACAATCACAAAATTAAGGAGTGCTTTCCTTTTTTCAGCATCATCGGTAATTACGGCCTGTTCCAGGTTTTCCAGAATTAAACTTCTTATGTTTAGCGCCTGCGGAACGGTTTTCATCCACATTCCGTTCTTTTCTATACTTTCATTTCCGAAGAAATTGGTTTTTGAACCTGTAGCAATAACCAGGTAATCGTAAGAAATATCGCCAATATTGGTATGGATCAGGTTTTCTTCCGCAGTAATTGAAGAGACTTCGGTAAGCCTGAAAAAGCATTTTTTACTATCCCGTGTTATTTTCCTTAAAGGATAGGCAATAGAATCGGGCTCCAAACTGGCTGTGGATACCTGGTACAATAAAGGCTGAAAAGTGTGGTAATTATGCCTGTCCAGCAAAACCAGCTGGAAATCTTCCTTAAGCAGTTTTCTTGCAAGTGCCATCCCGGCAAAGCCTCCTCCAATTATTACTACCCGGGGCAAATCGCTATGGGGAATATTCATATATCAAAACGTTTAAATCCTAATTTAAGGCTTATCCTGCTCTGGAAGAAAAATTCCCTGCGCATTAACTATAATTTATAGTTTTTTGTAACATTGTACTTCTTCAAGCTACATATAACAGCTAACCAAGTAATGTGGACAAGGACCTAGAACATCAGTTTGTTACCAACCTGGAAAAACACCAGAATATTGCGCACAAAATATGTCGCATTTACACAAACGACCAGGCTTCTCACAACGATTTATTTCAGGAAATTACGATTCAGCTTTGGAAAGCTTATCCAAAATTTCGTGGAGATGCCAAGTTTAGTACCTGGATGTACAGGGTCGCCCTAAATACTGCAATTACACTTTATCGTAAGAAAAAGCGCGGAATTCAGACTCAGGACTACGACACTGTCCATTTCAAAATTAAAGCGGAAGAGTATGATGATGAAGCAGAGCAGCAGATTAAGTTGATGTATGACGCCATTAAAGAATTAAATGATATTGAAAAAGCCCTGGTTTTTTTATACCTGGAAGACAAAAATTACCGTGAGATATCTGAAACCCTTGGGATATCTGAAGTAAATGCAAGAGTGAAAATGAATAGGGTGAAAACAAAGTTGAGAACAATATTAAATCCTTAGAAAGTTGATGGATGGATTGGATTTATTAAAGAAAAACTGGAAAAAGCAGGAAGAAAACCTTCCGCACCTTTCCTATGATGATATTTATAAAATGATTTGGAAGAAGTCTTCTTCTATTGTTAAATGGATATTTATCATCAGTATTATCGAGTTCCTTCTGGGTACGCTGTTAAGCATTGCCCTGGCCGATAAGGAATACTGGCAGCAAATGGAAACGCTGCACCTTAAAGAATTTATGATTTTTGCAGAAGTAATTAGCTATCCTATTACCTTGTACTTTATTTACCGGTTTTATAAAAATTACAAAAAGATCTCGTCTACAGATAGTGCTTCAAAACTAATGCGCAATATTCTAAAAACAAGAAAAACAGTAAAATTCTATATTGCTTACGTATTAATTTCCATAGCCATAATTTCCATGGTTTCGGTATATATTTTACTTCACTTTCACATACTTGATAATGATGTTGCCGATAGTACGAAATATGTTTTTGATACTGTGGACTGGATTAAGTTTATTGCGATAGTAAGTATTGCTTTATTTCTTTTACTTGGCGTTATCTGGCTTTTCTACAGGTTGCTCTACGGAATTCTATTAAAAAGATTAAACCGGAATTATAAGGAGCTTAAGAATTTGAATGTGTAGGGGTTTGGAGTTCGGGGTTTGGAGTTCGGGGTTTGGAGTTTCGGGGTTTGGAGTTTAGGGCCTGCTTTAATAGCTGCATCTTCGTTGTACCTTCTGCGCAAATCTGCGTATTCTGCGGGAGAAACTTGAGAACCTATTTTTAAAGTTTGTTGGTAAATTTATAACACAGATCAAAAATGCCAGTTTTTGACCTTCATTAAAGAGTTTGGAGTTTGGAGTTTAAAAAAGTTAAAAAGGGAAAGAGTTAAGGAGGGAAAAAGTTATCTTCTTGGAAACAATCAATAGGTATCTCTCTTGAACTTGTTTTGTGGGTTGTCTTTGTATTCTGGTGAATTGTGAGGTTAGGAAAATCTTTCCTCTCTTCTCTTTCCTCTAAAAGTCAACCTCAAAAATGCCAATTTTCGACCTTCAGAAATACAGAATCTAAAATTTAAAATAATTTTCAGTACTCCCGTTTCTTGTTAAGCTCTTCCATAGTTTTTATGGCTTCTGTAGGGATCACTTTTGAAAAGGAAGCGTGCTGCTCTATTGCATATTCCAGTTTTTCGACAATTTCCTCTATAGATTCGTTATCGTAATCTATCTCCAAAGGTTCTTTTATCTGAAATGACTGCAGGATTCCGCGTTTTTTGATGCGCAGCCCCTTTTTATCAAAAGATCTCCGAAAACCATCAATTACAATAGGAATAACAATCGGTTTATAATTTTTAATAATATGGGCCGTTCCTTTTCTAATTGGCTTAAAAGGTTTTGTTGTGCCTTGCGGAAAAGTGATTACCCAGCCATCGTTTAAAGCCTCTGCAATATTTTCAGAATCCTGCGGATTTACATTCCGCTGAATTTCCTTTCCTTTTTCCCGCCAGGTTCTTTCCACAGTTATTGCACCGGCATAGGCCATTATTCGGGTAAGCAATCCCGCCTGCATAGTCTCTTTTGCGGCCACATAATAAATGTTGAGTTTTGGTTCCCAGATGTAGCCAACGTTTTTGATAGAATCTACTCTGCCGCTCAAGCTGGCATTAAAAACATGGAACATGGCCACTACATCTGCAAAATAAGTCTGGTGGTTGGATACAAAAAGAACATTTGTTTCGGGGAGATTCTTAATAATTTCAGACCCTTCCATTTTAAGTTCGTTAAAACCGCGGTATCTTCTATGAGTAAGTACTCCAAAAATGCGAATAAGACACTTCTTAAAGAATAAAATATGTCCAAACGGATTTTTTTTAAAAAGGTTCATTATTTGAAACTACAAATTTTAACTCGTTTTATAAAGAAACATCATTTTAGACGGAGGCAAATATAATAATAAGTTTCTTACAGCACCTTTACCAGCATTTCCTTTAATTCACTAAGCATCATCCCTGTGGCACCCCAAACAATATGCTTGTTGAGCTTGAAGGCAGGAACTTCAATATTTTCTGCATAAGATGTACTCAACACCTGTTTTACCATATTGTTATCATCCATAAAATGCTCCAGGTCTACCTCGATAATATCTTCCACTTCAGTTTCCTGAGCAACCAGAATTGGCGTGGTGTCCATTATCCCAACATAAGGATGCACCCAGAAATTACTGGGGGGAATATAAAGCTTCGTAAGTTTTTTAATAACGGTTACTGCTGTCATTGGAACCCCAACTTCTTCTTCTGTTTCCCGAAGTGCTGTTTCAGAAAGATCTTTATCCTTCTTTTCCACCCTCCCGCCGGGGAATCCTATCTGGTTGGAATGTACGCCCCTGTAGGTCTTCCGTAGAATTAGTACCAGTTTAGTAGCCGAATTTGCATCGGGATAAAAAAGCGCCAGGACCCCGGCTTCATTGGGTTTTTGATTTTCAATATCAACATTGGCCAATTCCTCGATTCTCATAAGAGGGGCTAATTTATGGTGAGCAGCCTCTCCCGGTAATTCGATTTTTTTTAATTTTGATATCTTAGTTTTAAAGATTTTAAAGTCCATGAGATATAGCCTTTCGATAATTGCCATTTTTCTAACGCTGCTTTGCGCAAGTTGTGAAGATAAGAATTCTTCTCAGAAAAATGCTGCTGAAAATGTAGCCGATAAAATGAAGGAAAACGACAGCGCAGCAATAGAAACTGCTGAAAATTATGCTGAAGAAGAGGAGGAACAACAAACCGTTCTGGGAGAAGCTTATCCTATTCCGCAGGAAGAACTTATCCCGTTTTTAACGCAATATGGTAAGGAAAATCCCGAAAACCGGGTAAGGATCATTACCAGCTTTGGTGATATCGAGGTGACGTTATTTCGGGACACTGCTTTGCACCGGGCAAATTTTATAATGCTGGTTAAAAATGGCTATTTTGACAATACCTATTTTCACCGGGTTGCCCCGGGTTTTGTAATCCAGGGAGGAAATTCTGATAATGAAGCTACTTATGAAATGAGGCAGGATGTAGGGAATTATTTAATCCCCAGTGAATTTGAGGCGGGTCACAAGCATGCGTACGGTGCTTTTTCTGCAGCCAAATACAGCGAACAGAATGTTAGTAAAGCTTCTTCTCCTTTTGAATTTTTTATTGTAGTAGATAAGGGAGGATCACCCCACCTGAATAACGATCACACTGTGTTTGGAAGGGTTACCAGCGGAATGGATGTGGCGGAAAAAATTGCACAGGTAGAAACCGGCCAGTCTGAATGGCCAATAGACAATGTGCAAATTGATGTGGAGATTATAGAGTGATATTTTCTTAACCTACTTTTTATCCGGGCTAGTTGCAGCTCCCTTTAA
>NZ_JAVRHP010000379.1:0-205 GCF_031846505.1 Autumnicola edwardsiae | reverse complement strand
ATTTCGGACCTGACCTGTCGGCAAGGCTAACACCACTGTTCCTGGCGAAAAAAAGTTTCGGTCTTAAACTGGCAATTTTCAGCAGGTTAGGCTTGTTTCTTAAAGAAAGCACAAAAAAAGATTACGATGGTGCTTGTGTAATCTAAATTCAGGTGTATATTTGCAGCCGCTTACAGGAAAAGCAGCAATGCTTGAGGGTAGCGGG
>NZ_JAVRHP010000378.1:0-206 GCF_031846505.1 Autumnicola edwardsiae | reverse complement strand
ATGTATTTGTAATAGGTTCCGGGATGTCAGGTATGACCGTTGCTAATAAATGTGCCTCCAAAGGCCTTAAGGTGGGAATTACCGATGAACTTCCCTACGGTGGAACCTGTGCCCTAAGAGGCTGTGATCCTAAAAAGGTGATTATAGGAGCAACTGAAGTACGTGATTTTGCGCAAAGGCTTAAAGGAAATGGAATAGATACCGTA
>NZ_JAVRHP010000377.1:0-206 GCF_031846505.1 Autumnicola edwardsiae | reverse complement strand
ATGTATTTGTAATAGGTTCCGGGATGTCAGGTATGACCGTTGCTAATAAATGTGCCTCCAAAGACCTTAAGGTTGGCATTACCGATGAACTTCCCTACGGTGGAACCTGTGCCCTAAGAGGCTGTGATCCTAAAAAGGTGATCATAGGAGCAACTGAAGTACGTGATTTTGCCCAAAGACTTAAAGGAAATGGAATAGATACCGTG
>NZ_JAVRHP010000376.1:0-209 GCF_031846505.1 Autumnicola edwardsiae | reverse complement strand
CATCTAATAAATCAACTTCTGACAAGTCTCAGAATCCTCATAAAAATCAGTCCAAAAATAATACACGGAAGGATTCAAAGGATGAGAAAAATGCTCCCAAGAGCAATAAACCTAATCCAAGGGACAACAAGAAAGATCCAAGAAGCAAAAAAGATAGCAACAATAACTCTGGCAACAGAGACAACAATAACCGGGATAACAATAATTCC
>NZ_JAVRHP010000375.1:0-210 GCF_031846505.1 Autumnicola edwardsiae | reverse complement strand
GAAGCATAAAATCACTCCAACCCCGTTAGTTAAAGCTTTTGACAGTGCCCTGGTTAAGCAAAAACTGGATGTTTACGATTACGATGAAAAGCCAAAAACGCTAAAAGCTGCTGAAGAAGAAGTGGAATACTTCAGCAAAAGTCAGGTTGAAAAAGTGATTAGAGAAAGAAGAAAAGCCATGGAAACTGCGGCTAAAGAATTGGATTTTAT
>NZ_JAVRHP010000374.1:0-215 GCF_031846505.1 Autumnicola edwardsiae | reverse complement strand
AGTTGCTGGCCTTGAACAAACGCATATAAGTATTTACCGTATTGCGGGAGATCCCAAGGGTGGCACCTATTTTACGGTTACTAAACCCATCGAGATGTAGAGAAATGATCTGTTTTAAGTCCATTGGATCAAGTGTATTGGCCATATCGCTTGTTTTTAAGCGACAAGGTATTATTTACTTGATCTTTCAAAGTGGCACAAAACGAACCGAAACA
>NZ_JAVRHP010000373.1:0-216 GCF_031846505.1 Autumnicola edwardsiae | reverse complement strand
ATTCATAAGATATTCAGGTTGAATTAATTGATTGAAATTTATTGTAATTTTGCGTTTTAGATTAAGGAGGAGAGATGGATAATTTTAAGAAGATACAGGAGAAGCTGGAGGGTTTTATACGTAAGTATTATTTCAATTTATTGCTGAAGGGTGCTATTCTTTTTGTTACGGTTGGTCTTCTTTACTTTCTGCTTATTCTTGGGATAGAATATTTTT
>NZ_JAVRHP010000372.1:0-221 GCF_031846505.1 Autumnicola edwardsiae | reverse complement strand
CTAGAAGAAGGGGCCAAGGAACATTTCTTTAATCAATATGAGGATGCCATAAAACCTGAGGAAGTCGTCAAAGAAATTGATAAGAATACCGCCAAGCTTAAAAAGGAGGAACCGAAGTTCTATTCCATAACGGTCAGCCCTTCCAAATACGAATTACAACGCCTGCAACATAGTAGCAATGATCTACAAAGGTATACCCGGGAACTGATGAAAGATTATGT
>NZ_JAVRHP010000371.1:0-222 GCF_031846505.1 Autumnicola edwardsiae | reverse complement strand
TGATATTTTGTTCAATCTTCATTTAATTTAATGTTATTTGAAGATTTGAGTCTAAAAATCTGAAGGATAAAAACAGCCAAAGTCCATCAAATTTCAAGATGTTAAATTTTGACCGTACTACGGCCGTACTGGGGAACAAAATCCAGTAATCCCTCCCAATTTTGTAGAACGAAAGTCAAACCTTGATAGGGGCTATCAATTAAAAAGATTTAACCATTTGAT
>NZ_JAVRHP010000370.1:0-225 GCF_031846505.1 Autumnicola edwardsiae | reverse complement strand
CAAGTACAGTTAATCGGTAACGTAGGGAATACCCCAGAAACCAAAAATTTCGAAAGTGGTAAAAAGGTATGCAGTTTTTCACTGGCTACCAATGAGTACTACCACAAGGAAGGGGAGAAAATTCAACAAACCGACTGGCACAATGTAGTGGCCTGGGGAAAACAGGCAGAGCTTATCGAAAAATATGTCGATAAAGGTAAAGAAGTGGCCATCCGCGGCAAACTG
>NZ_JAVRHP010000037.1:0-32272 GCF_031846505.1 Autumnicola edwardsiae | reverse complement strand
TAGTCCCTGACCTGATTTGACTTTCGTTCTACAAATTTGAATAGGTTTATTGGATATTATTCCCCAGTATGACCGTAGTACGGTCAAAATTTAACTTCTTGAAATTTGATGGATGTTGTGGTGTTTTAATGGTGTAATCGGTAAGTAACAATGCGCAGAAAATGGTAAATAAGAGTGCACAGTTTTTGGCAACAAGAGTGCACAGGTTTTGTAAATATAATCGGTTATTTTTTATGTTCAAAAAAAGTTTTTCTATTCTCCATTCTGTAGCTTTTTCCAGATAGGTTCATTACGTCGCATCGGTAGAGTAATCTGTCAAGTAAAGCCGTAGCTAGAACTTCATCATCCAGCATTTTAGCCCAGTCCGCAGCCATTTTATTGGTGGTAATAATAAAGCAGGTGTTTTCATATAATTGATTGATAAAATTAAATAAAGCTACTGCCTGGCTTTTTTCCACCGGGAAGAGCATAATATCATCTATAACAATGAGATCGGCCTTTGAGAGTCGCTTGTAATCAGCTGTAGCGGTTCGGGTCATATCTCTCATTTTCAGCATATTTACTATATCTTCCATCGTTCTAAAATAAGCCTTGTATCCTTTGTCAATGGCATCGCTGCAAAGACCGGAAGCAAGTAAAGTTTTGCCCACACCCGATGGCCCCATCAGCATAATATTATAACCCTGGTCCAGCCAGTTTAGTTCCCTTAGCTGATTCAAGCGGGTCTCTGAGATGCCATTGTTGAAGGTATGATTGTACAGGTTTTTAGTAACATTTTTCCAATGAAAAACTTTACCATTCATTGCGATATAAACATCAGGCTTGATTAGTTGTAAAGCGCTAATAGCAAACCCTAAATTGAATGGAGCATCTGTCTTGGGTTTAGTTCCTAAAATGAAAGACCCTACTAAAACTATGGTTTTGCTTAGATTATGCTTTCCTAAAAATGCTGCGGTATCTTCCATAGTAAAAGTCCCATGGGTAATTAAAATGTTTTGCGCATTGGAGGTTTTTATTCTTTCAAGCAAAAACTTTCTGTCTTCATCTGTTATGAACCGGCTATCTTTTGCAAATACCTTTTCGATAATATAGGGAAAGGAAATATTGGCTGACTGAAGAAATTCTCTAATCAATACTTTGTCTTTCTCGAGTTCAGCATTTTCTTTTTCCGTATAATCAAAGCCTTCAATGGTTCCTCCTGTTGTAATAATATGTATCATAATTTAATAAATTTAGTGGGCTGTATAAGTTCTTGGAATTCTCTTAATTATCAATAAGTGATTTTTGAGTATTTGTCATTGGAAGATTTATAAAAATAAAGTAATCCAATAAAGGTAATTATAATGATGCCGGCTATAATGAAGGGATAATAAAACCCACCGGCAATGAGCCAGGTTCCGATGATCGGGCCTAAAATCTGTCCGACACTGTTTGCCGAGGTCTGTACAGAAATATTACTGCCCGCCTTTTCTTTTGAAAGTAAGGAAACGGCTGAAAGTAGGTTAGGGGTTACAATTGCTCCACCAGTGGCGAATGTTACAATCAGTACATAGACATAAATTTCATTGCCGAAAAAAGGAAATGCGATTAGTGAAATGCCTGAAATCAACAATCCGGCTCCAATTTGTTGTTTTGCTGTCAATATTTTCTCTCCATAGGTCGCAAATACAGGTTGTAATACCGCCATTACTATCCCACAGACCATAAAACCAATTCCTATCTGATTACTTGAAAATAGCAACTGATTTTTTCCATAAATTGAAAAAACCGTTTCAAAGAGGGTCACTACAAACTGCATAACAAAAGAGAGCAGTAATAGGACAATAAAGAACCTACTAAAACTAAAATTTAATTTTTGTTTTCCTGAAACAAACCTGCTAACCGGTTTTGTATTCCTAAACGATTTAATCAAAATAACCAATACAGTAAAACCTAAAAGTGCAACCAAAATAAAAGGAACTGAGAACCGGTCCAGATGTAATATCCAAAACGAATATTTAAAGTGTAGGTTAGTTTGGGATAGAAGGCTACCTAAAACAGGACCAAAAATAACACCTGAACTTATCGCTACCCCAGACCAGGCCATAACCTTGGTCCTGTGCTTTATAGAAGTGATATCACTAAGATATGCATTACTAACGGGAATTACAGCTGATGTAAAAATACCTCCGAAGATTCTAGCTATATAGAGCATCGTCAATGATGTAGCAAGACAGGTAAGTAATTGCATAATTACAAAGCCGATTAGCCCAACAATGATAATGGGCTTTCGTCCGTATTTATCGGATAGCCTGCCCCAGAGTACAACGAAAAGAAGCTGGAAGAGCGGGTAAATACTGGTCAAAAAACCAATATGAAAGTTAATCGAATCAGTATCTAGGTTATCTCCTAAAGCTAATCTTTCGGTATAGTAGGGAAGGGTTGGCAATAAAATACCATAACCCAACATCACTACAAATAAACTCAGCAGGACCAAAAAGATCCTGCCGAGCTTTCTTTTTTTGCTCATTATTTTTTTCCAATTTTCTTTTTCAATAACTGAGCATTAATGGCCACAATAATTGTACTCAAACTCATAAGTACAGCTCCAACGGCTGGGCCTAAAACAAAACCGGTAGAATAAAGCACTCCGGCAGCCAACGGAATGGCAATAACGTTATACCCCGTCGCCCAAATAAGGTTCTGGATCATTTTATTGTATGTAGCCTTACCGAACAAAATCAAGTTAGCAATATCTTGTGGGTTGCTGTTTACCAAAATAATATCCGCAGTTTCAGCGGCTACGTCTGTGCCAGAACCTACTGCAATACCTACATTGGCTTGAGCCAGAGCCGGTGCATCGTTCACGCCGTCTCCTGTCATTGCCACAAACTCTCCCTTACTTTCCAATTCTTTTACTATTTCCACTTTTTGATGTGGCAAAACTTCGGCGTAGTATCCATCCAAGCCGAGTTTATCGCTAACAGCTTTGGCAGTTCTTTCATTATCACCGGTAGCCATTAAAACTTTTATATTATTCTTTTTAAAGACTTTTATAGCCTCGGCAGATTCTGGTCTTATTTCATCGGCAAGTGCAATATATCCTGCCATTTTTCCATCAATCAAGACAAAGACGACAGTTTCAGCGGCGTCACTATAGGCATCTTCGGGAATAGTTATTTTTTCATCCCTTAAATAACCAGGACTAACCACTTTTATTTGCTTTCCTTCTACATTTGCTTCCACACCTTTACCCGTAATCGCATTAAAGTTTTCTGGATTTGGGATAGCAACTTTATCTTCTTTTATCTTTTTAATTATTCCAACCGCAATAGGGTGTTCCGAGCTTTGCTCCAAAGCACTCGCCAACCGTAATATTTCCTCTTTCGAAAATTTTTCATTTACAGATTCAATTCTTGTAACCCCAAAATCTCCCTTAGTAAGCGTTCCCGTCTTATCAAATAATAAGGCCGTTATTTTTCGGGATTCTTCAAAAGCGGTCCTGTTGCGAATCAACAACCCGTTCTGAGCAGATACAGCTGTTGAAATAGCAACTACTAACGGAATCGCAAGACCTAAAGCGTGCGGACACGCAATAATCATTACCGTTACCATACGCTCCAAAGCATACACAAATGGAAAGCCCAATATGAGCCAAACCGCTAATGTTCCAAATCCAATTCCCAATGCAACGTAAGTCAACCATTTTGCAGCCCTGTCAGAGAGGTTTTGCATTTTTGATTTAGACTTTTGTGCTTCCTCGACCATAGTGATGACCTTGTTGAGATAGCTGTCCTTTCCGGTATGCTCTACTTTTACTTTTAAACTGCCATTACCGTTTACCGAACCTCCAATTACTTTATCTTTTTTATCTTTTTTTACCGGTTTAGATTCTCCGGTAAGCATGGATTCATTTAGATAACTAGAACCTTCTACTATAATACCATCAGCGGGAACTTTTTCCCCTGGTTTTACAAGTATTACGTCATCTTTCAGTAAATCTTCCAGAGGAATATCTTCAATAGTGTCTCCTTTAACACGATGTGCCTCGGCAGGCATCATGCTTACTAACAGCTGCAAGGCCTTTGATGCTCCCAAGACGCTTTTCATCTCTATCCAATGTCCTACAAGCATAATAGCAATAAGCGTAGCCAGTTCCCAGAAAAAATCGACACCTTCTAAACCAAACACCGTTGCCGAACTATAAAAGTACGCCACGGTAATGGCCATAGAAATAAGGGTCATCATTCCCGGTGCACCTTTTTTAACCTCGGACCAGAATCCGGTAATAAATGGCCAGCCGCCATAGAAATATACTACCGAAGAAAGAGCGAATAAAATGTACTGGTTTCCAGGAAGCAAAAACTCATACCCAATAAAATCTTGTATCATAGGGGAGATGATCAGGATGGGAATGGTCAAGATTAAAGTTACCCAAAACCGTTTTCTAAAATCGGCAATCATCATTTTATGATGGTCGTGCCCGTGTTCTCCGTGCCCTGGATTGTGGCCAGAATGGTCTCCACTGCCGTGGTTCATTTTAGAATGGTCTTCTTTTTTGTGTTTCATCTTCGAATGGTCCATTTTAGAATGGTCCATTTCATCGTGATTGTGGTGTTCGTGATTTTCCATTATTGTCTTGTTTAAGTGTTATCGTAATTTTTTTCTCATAGCTTCCGAAATGTTTTCGGCATAGACGCCATAGGCATCTACCAAAAGTCCTTTAATCCCATTTTTTGATGAAATAGCATAAAGCACACTATTATCGTCGGTACTGCTCATACCCTCAAAACGATGCATCTCGTCAACATTAAAATCTTCTGGGTGTATTTCAATTTTTAGTGAGGCACACTCCAAACATTCTGGTTTTAGGTTAAAATCATATGTATAGCCATTTCCCTGTAAATCGTTTATGGCTTCAGAAAGTGTATCGTAATTTTTCATCTGTCTTTATTTATAGTTTATTGTAAAATAGCTGTTATCTGCTTCTGAAAATTTCTGAAAAGTCAATAATCCTTTTTCATTTAATTTTTCAATAACAGTATAATTGAATTGCTTGATGCGAATACCCCAGGCATAGGCCTTAATATTTATTTTTGATTTAATAGTGTTTTTGCCAGCTTCTAATTTTCGATCGTAAATTTTTATGATGCTTTTTGAACCGAAAAAATTCAACAAGCCCGAGTCAAAACTCATTTCCAATTCAATATTTTTCAGATTATCCAAATTGTATAGTTCTTTAAATTTCTTTGAAGTGGTGTTGATTTCTGTTTTCTTTGATTTTGGATTGGAAAACGGGAAAGCCATTACCACTACACTTGCTTCATCAGGCTTGCAACGATAGGTTGTGGTGTATTTATCGGTCAATTTTTTGTCTTTATCAAACAATTCCGTAACTACCTCAATTTCATAGTATCCATTTTTCTTTATTGTTTCACTGGCTTTGAAAGTTTGTTTATTTAAAAAAGAACCATTTTCATCAAAGTTTTCCCGAATAACAACTCTGCCTGAAATCTGCCCAATGAGCATTTCAGTTTGTCCAGTCATTGTGATGCTGAATAAAGTGATTAGTACTATAAAGCCTTGTTTTCTCATATATGGTGCATTAATTTTTTTACCTCTTTTGCCATAATATCACTTAAATCTATTCCATTTGAAGAGTGTGGGATGGTATTACAAGTCACTATTTTTTCTACTCCGGAATCCAATAAATCTTGATAGGCGTTTCCTGAAAAAACGGCGTGAATGCCTACACAAATAGGTGGTTTCATTCCTGCTTTTTTAAGATGTTGTACGGTTTCAATCATTGTTCGGGCTGTGGAAATAATATCATCTACCAAAATGGGTGTAGCATCTTTATATATATCCACATCGGGAACAGAGACTTCTACATCACGGTCACCGTGACGCACCTTTTGTAATACCGTAAATGGTGCTCCTGCATTTTTGGCGACTTCTGATACCCATTGTTCACTTTCAGAATCAGGTCCGATAAGTACCGGGTTTTCGATATTTTCTTTAATCCATTCTGAAATTGCGTCGGCAGCGTGAATCACTTTATTTGGAATTTGATACACTTCTCCCAACGAACTAATTCTGTGCAAGTGAGGGTCAACTGTGGTAATGCTATCGGCGAAACCAGAAATCAATTTTCCGAAGAAACCGGAAGTCACTCCTTCTCCTTCATTAAATACTTTGTCCTGCCGCATATACGCCAAATAGGGTGCTACCAAACAGGTACACATAGCTCCTAATGATTTGGCTGTGTGGCTTAAAAAATATAGTGACAACAGTTTTTCGTCCGGTTCGTGCAAGGTGCATACCAGTACCACACATTTATCTTTAACATCAGACAATATGCGCGTGTATGATTCCCCGTCAGGGAATTTCCTTAATGTGGCTTGACCCACTTCAGCATCCATTTTTGTAGCCATTAGTTCTGTGAGTTCTTCATTTCCGGGAAGACTGAATAATATTGTTTTCATAGTATGTTCTTTAATTTATAGTTATGATGTCGTTATGGTTGTTTTCATATTCCAAGGCATAATTAAGTTCACCTTTGGATTCAGCATATATGGTATAAAGCAGTTGGTTCTCTTCGATTTGTTCTCCCAAATGCACATTTAGAAGAATCCCTGCCGATTTAGATTGTGGTGCTCCAGAAAGCTTGGCCAGTTTTGCAATTTTACGGTTATCAATTCGTTGCAAAACGCCTGACTTTTCAGCTTTAATTTCAATTTTATAAGGTGCTAAAACTGGTTTTGAAAATTGACCTTGCGCCTTACAAATGGCTACGAATTTTTCATATGCTTTTCCAGATTTGAGAATTTTATGTGCGGTTTCCTGTCCCTTTCCTTTTTCTACTTTTCCAGAAAGTTCTAATAGTTCAGTAGCTAAAAGCAATGCTCTTTCTGTTAAGTCTTTAGGTGCATCTTTCTCATTTTTCAAAACTTTTAATATATCTATGGCTTCTAAAGTTGGACCGATACCCCTTCCAACAGGCTGCGTGCCATCCGTAACTACAACTTTTACATTCAACCCAACAGCAGTTCCAACGGTTTCCATATGATTTTTTAGTTTTTCTGCCATTTCGGTACTGCGAACCTTGGCGGTTTCTCCCACGGGAATATCAATGACCACGTGAGTAGAACCAGCTGCTGCCTTTTTAGAGAGTACTGAAGCGATGAGCTGACCTTCGCTATCAATATCCAAGGCTTTTTCAATTTTAATGAGCACATCATCGGCAGGACTTAACTGCGCTGTACCGCCCCAAACAAAACATCCGCCTTCTTTTTCTACTACGGTCTTTATTTCCTCGGAAGAGAGCGTAACATTGGTCAGTACTTCCATTGTATCTGCTGTGCCTGCTGGCGAAGTGATTGCCCGTGAGGATGTTTTTGGCATAGTAAGCCCATACGCGGCAACAATGGCAACTACCAATGGTGTTGTCCTATTGCCAGGCAATCCGCCAATACAATGTTTGTCGACCACGATATCCTTGTTCCAGTTCAGTTGCTTTCCGGAAGCAATCATTGCTTTCGTTAGGTCGGATATTTCATCAATATCCATTCGGTCGCCAGCACAGGCAGTAATAAATGCCGAAAGGTGGATGTTGGAATAATCGCCTTCCACGATATCGGTTATGATGTTGTTATAGGCCTTATAATCCAGTTTTTTGTTATAGATTTTTGCCCTGACGTGGCTTAAGGATTCAATAGGCTCTAAATGGGAAACATATAATGTATCGTTTGGGGAAACATTGAGTTTTTTCGCAGCAGCATCTGATAGTCCGATTTCATTAGGCAACAGAATATCAGAATTCAGGACATTAAGACTTGCTACGATTGATGTATTTGCATTGGATATTCTTATTCGGGTAAGTGCCTCAAACCCTTCTGAAATACAGACGTGGCAATCTTCGCGCATATACACTACATTTTCGTTTTGGGTATAGATTCCGAGATGTTTATATTTTAATATGTTTGAGTGTGTGTCCATATTTTATTGGTTGTTGTGATTTTTCGATTTATTCTATTTCTTCGATGGTGTATAATTGCGGAATTTCTGCATCCCACCCATAGGTTTCCTTGATGCCTTTTTGCAATGCTTCTGCACTCTCTTTTTCACCGTGTACAATGAAAATACGTTCGGGTTTGTTTTTTATCTTATCCATCCAGTCCATAAGTTCTGCGTGGTCTGCGTGTGCCGAAAGCCCTTCAATTTCTGCAACTTCCATATCAAAGGGCACCCATTTTCCATAGACTTTTAGTTCCTTATCGCCTTCCAATAATTTTCTGCCTCGCGTACCTTCAGCTTGATAACCCACAAAAAGCAAGGTGTTGTTGGGGTTTTGTGCCTGTGTTTCAAGGTAGTTTAGCATTCTTCCGCCTGTGAGCATTCCGCTTCCTGCAATCACGATTTTCGGTTTATTATCTGTTCGTAATTCCATTGTTTCCCGATAACTGCTTACGACCGTAAAGTGCGAGCACATTTCGTCACATTCGTTATCTTCCAACCTGTGCCAATCTCTTGTGCGATGAAACAATTCTAATACACTTGCTCCCATTGGGCTATCCATTATCATTTGTATTTTTGGTATTTTCTTCTCTTTCAATAATTTCCAAAAAATCAGCATCATCAATTGGGCACGTTCTACTGAAAAACTTGGAACAAATAGGCTGCCACCTCTGTTGATGGTGTCATTGACCAATTTTTCTATCTGTGGAAGTGCTTCTACTTCATCAGGATGAAATCTTCCTCCGTAGGTGGATTCAATAAATAATACATCTGCCTTTTTTGGCTTTAATGGCGGAAACAGTAATAAATCGTTTGTTCTGCCTATATCGCCAGAAAACACAAAACGTTTCCTGTGTACATCCAACTCAATGTAAGTTGCTCCCAGAATGTGTCCATTATATTGAAATCGAGCCCTTATGCCATCAAACAATGGAATCCATTGTGATTGCGGAATTCCTTTAAAATGAGGGATAGTTTTTTCTACATCCTTTAGGTCGTACAATGGTTCAGCAGGATTATGTTTGGAATAGCCTTCTTTATTGGCACGTTCTGCTTCTTGTTCCTGAATTTTTGCACTATCATTCAAAATGATTTTTGCAATGTCCAAGGTGGGATTGGTACCATAGATGGGCCCTTTGAAACCTTGCTTTACCAATCTCGGCAGATAACCTGTGTGGTCCATATGGCCGTGGGTGAGCAAAACAGCATCAATATCAGCAACATTAACAGGTGGGTACTCCCAGTTTTTAAGGCGTAATTCCTTTAGCCCTTGAAAAAGTCCGCAGTCTATGAGTATCTTTTTATCTCCTGTGTCCACTAAATATTTTGAGCCGGTTACCGTACCTGCTGCACCTAAAAAGTGAATATTTATTTTATTGTTATCCATCTTTATAGTATTTATTTAGAGTCCACCACAGCAGGAAGGTGTATTTCCTTTATCTTGTTTTGATTTGCTCAATTCCACTATTTCTTTATATAGATTACGAGAATCCTCTTTAATAAAAAGAGCCAATTTCTTTACTGATTTAGGTTCAAAGTGAACCATTTCCAATAATATCTCAAGGGCTTCTTCAAGTAGTTTTGAGTCATCTTCCAATGCCTGGTAAAATGGTTCTAAATCTATGTTGCCCTGTTTTTGCAATTCTTCAGTTTTCATTTGTATTATTTTTAAAAATTAGTAATTATTCATTATTTGAATTAATGGGATCTACATAATTCTCTTGAATCTTCGAGTATCTTATTTTGCCTTAGCTTACTGATACCCATTTGTTCCAAAAAGTCTGGATTTTCGTGTAGCTCCTTGCAGAGTATGATGCCTTGATCCAATAATTTTGTTTTTTCAGCTTTGGTAAGTGTTGTTAAAGCGGTTAAGGGATGTAGCCCCGATTTATCTATTCTGTCCTTGAGACCATTTCCTCTTGGATAATCCCAACTGGTCATAAGCATTCCAACACATTTCCCGTACTGAATGGCATCGGTTGTGAAACGCGTATTGGTGTAAACCCCGCCTTTATGAAGTTTAGCCTCGTGACCTTTTTGGTGTTTCCATTGCTTTTCCACGTCCGAAAACCGTGAATGGATATATAATGGGATTTTTACATTGCAAAACCTGCCTTGGTCACTATGGTATTTACATTCAATCATATAATGTTTATTTCCTTTTTGTGCTATCACATCCACTTCGTGCTGAACGCAATTGCCTTGAACTATGACACCAACCTGTGTTGAAAATCCTTCGTGTGCCAATAGTTTGCCTACTAACTTTTCAAATGGAAAACCGGTTGGACCTAGTTCCATTAAAGCTTTTTTGAGCTTGTACTTTGAGGCACTTACCCTAGATTTTCGTTTTAGCATCTTGAAAGCCAACTGATAGATTTTTTTGGTTGTCATTCCTTCTTCAATCTGCTCTTGTACTTTCCGGGCTACATCCTGAATAATATCCTCATCTGCCCGTGAACGCCGCAGGGAGTTGATGAGTTTGTTTACATCAAAGGCTTCGTACTCACCAGAATATTTTTTTATTAGGACTGGTTTATTCATTGTTATACCTTAATGGTCATTACCGGCAATTCGGAATGATTGGTTACGCCCTCGGCGATACTTTTGGAGAACAGGCTTAAAAAACCTGTACGGCCACTAGTACACATTGCTATTAAATCGGCATCTTTATATTTCAAAAAATTGTTTATACCTGTTTCTACATCAGGTTCATTATATACATTCATTGAAAAGTTATCCAAATCGGGGAATTTCTTCAAGAATTCCTTGATGGGGTCCAAACCCTGTTCTATACTGTTAAAATCAGTTTGGGTATTAACCCTCAATAAATGAAGATGTGCACCGCACTTTTCCGCAATAGAAATAACCTGCTTAAATGCTTCGCTCACATCTTCCAGAAAATCTGAAACAAAAACAATATTATTAAAAGGAAAAGTTACTTTTTCATCCTTAACCACAATTACAGGGACATCGGCTTTTCTTACAATTTTCTCTACATTGCTTCCCAGTAATTCGCGCACTCCACCTCGGGTGCCGCTGCTTCCTGTAACAATAAAGTCGTGGTGAAAATGACCGGAGTGTTTAAGTATATTTGCCTGTCCGCCATCAAACTCAAGGAACGTCCTGCATTCAAGCTCTTGTTGTTCTGCTTTTTTTTCCAGTGCTCTCAAGGAGGCTTTTGCACTTCCTATTTCTTTTACTGTTTCTGGATATCTTTTTTCTTTTTCCTTATCTAGCTCAACCCAGTTTACGGGGGTGTTAATTAAGTGAAAAAAATGAATTTCTGAATTGTAAAGCTTTGCCATTTCAATTCCGAGTTCCTCTGCTTTCTTGCAGTTTTCTGAAAAGTTTGTAGGTACGAGTATGTTTTTCATGATTTATTGGTTTTAAATTGTTTTCGTTATAATTAAGCTATGGTTATACTATCTTCCAGATATACCTGTTGGACGGAGTGCAGTAACTCAATCCCTCTAATAAAAGGCTTTTGAAATGCTTTTCGACCCATAATCAATCCAGAGCCGCCAGCTCTTTTATTGATTAATGCTGTTGTTACCGCTTCGGTCAAATCTGATTCACCTTTAGAGCCACCGCCGGAATTGATCAATCCTATTTTGCCCATATAGCAATTGGCGACTTGTAATCGACAAAGGTCAATGGGATGTTCTGTGGTAAGGGTTTTATACATTTCATCATCATATTTTCCAAACCCAATTTCCTTAAATCCAAAATTGTTTGTAGGTAATTTTTGTTTGATGATATCTGCCTGTATCGTTACGCCGATATGATTAGCTTGTCCGGTAACGTCGGCGGCAGCGTGATAATCTTTCTTTTCGGTTTTAAAATTTTCATTGCGGGTATAGCACCATAAAATGGTAGCCATTCCTAAACTATGGGCTTCTTCAAAAGCTTCGGCTATTTCCTTTAGCTGTCTATTACTTTCTTCAGAACCAAAATAAATGGTGGCACCCACAGCAACGGCTCCCATATTCCAAGCTGATTTTACTTTTCCGAATAGTGTTTGGTCATATTTGTTTGGGTAGGTAAGCAGTTCATTGTGGTTAATCTTCACGATAAACGGAATTTTATGGGCATATTTTCGTGCGTTTAATCCTAAAACCCCAAAGGTGGAAGCCACTCCACTACATCCTGCTTCTATTGCCAATTTTATAATATTCTCCGGGTCAAAATAATCCGGGTTTTTATAGAATGAAAAAGCAGCACTGTGCTCAATACCCTGGTCTACGGGAAGGATGCTCAAATAGCCTGTACCGCCAAGGTTTCCGTGGTTATACAATTGCGAAAGACTTCGCAGTACCTGTGGATTTCTGTTACTTTGAACAAATACCTTATCTATGTTTGCTTTACTGGGGGTTTGCAGTTCATCCTTTGTTATTTTTTCACAAACGTGTTCCAAATAGAAGTCTGCCTTTTCTCCTAAAAGTCCTATTATGTTTTTGCTTATTTTCATCTCGATCGTGTTTAATGGATTCCTAAACTTTCATTTGTTTTGGCTATGGATTTTGTACCATCTGTTTCAATTCCAGTTAAAGCCCTAATAGCATCAATTGTTTCCGGGATTACAATAGCTTGGTTATCGACCACGTAGGCATAAAAGAGTTCGTCTCCCTGTACCTTCAGCATATCTTCCCATAGTGCTACTTCGTACATATCGCCCCAAGGCCTTCCCATATCCAAGAACATTTCCTTAATGGTATTGTTAGAAACCAGACCTTGGTCATATTGAATTAATTTAATACGACTTGAAGTTTTGAAAGCATTTAGCACTTCTTCCTTTGTCGCCTGCTTTTTCAATTTCACATTCCAGTAGTGCATATGGCTCAATGTTTCGGGTACTTTTACCGCTGCGGTGATGACATCCAGTTCTGGGTCAACACTTTTAGCATCTGGACCTTGATGGCTTGGGATATCTTTTTCGGGAACCATTGTATTCATAATACCACCTAAATGACTTTCCCAAGGGTCTGTAGCTCTTCTTAAAAGTGTACCTCTGGCATAATCCAATAAATCGGCTCTTTTTAAAGCGGTCAAGGTTCTTAAAATAGACGTAGTATTACAGGAAACTACTCTTGTCGCATTCAAGTTTAGAGCTGATTTGTAATTATTTTCTGCACTAAAGGAATGCCCTGTGGTTTCGTGTTTTTCGCCACCGTGTAGAATAAATTTGATGTTTTGCTCCTTGTAGATAACGACATTCTGAGCGGCAATTTTTTTGGGTGTACAGTCCACAACCAGGTCTGATTTCTTTAAAAGCTCCTGTAAATTTCCTTTTACTGAAATTCCTTCGGATTTCATTTTACCTTCAGCTTCCTGGGTAGCTGCATAAATATCGTATTCCTTTCTTACGGCATTTTGAATACGCCAATCGCTGATGATATCACATACTCCCGAAAGCTTCATATCGTTTTGTAAGTTGATGGCATCTGCCACCCTTTTTCCAATGACTCCGTAACCTATAACTGCTACATTTTTCATATAAATTGTTTTTAATTAATTATGTTTTTTTGTTTTTGTCACTTGTATTCTTCATTCCCATCGGCATATTACCTTCATCGTCTGTATGTGAAATCATAAAAAGGCGTTCCGCCACAAGTATTAGAACAATCCCAATCGCTGCTACGATAAGCACCAAAGGATCGTTCAGATATTTTATATAAAGAAAAGCTGCCAATACCGCAATGTCCAATACGATGGCTATTAATGGGATGATAGGCTGAAAAACCACTTTGTTTTTAAGGTGACGGAACAGCCCCCAATGGATAGCGATATCCATAATAAGGTAAAAAATAGCCCCAATGGATGCTATCCTTGTCAAATCGAAAAGCACGGTCAGTAAAATGGCGAGGGAAGACGTGAATACTAGTGCTGGATTTTTTAAGCTACCAAGTTTGGTTAAAGAAGGCACCTGTTTCATATTGCTGAGCATTGCCAACAAGCGTGAAGAGGAAAAGATACTGGCAATGACCCCAGAAACCGTGGCAATAATGGCAATGCCAATGGTAATCCAGGAACCCCATTCCCCAAAAACAGGTTTTGCGGCGGCTGCAAGGGCATAATCTTTAGCTTCGATTATTTCAGGAATGCTTAAACCTCCCGCAACAGCTAATGCCAGGGCTACATATATCAGTGTGCAGATAAGTATGGAAAACACGATAGACCTACCAAGATTTTTATGCGGGTTTTTAATATCGGCCCCTTGGTTCGTGATAGTGGTAAAGCCTTTATAAGCAAGGATAGATAACGCCAAAGCGGCCACAAATCCGAAGCCTTGTGGTAATGTCTCAGTATTTTTGGGAATATAGTTTCCCGTAATATCGGCAAAACCTGAAATTGCAAGGCCGGCAATAGCTAAAATTGCTATTCCCACTACCTTTATAATAGCGGTAAATGTCGCGGTGGCACCAATAACCTTATTGCCCAGGATGTTCACTATATAAGCAACAACAATTAGCCCAACACCCAGGGTAGAGGCATAACCTGCATAGGACTCGGGAAATAGTCTCAACGTATATGCTCCAAAAGTGCCCGCCACCAGACTTTCGGAAACTACCATTGATACGTACATCAGCAAAGAATAAAACCCTGTTGTTGTTCCAGGTCCATAGGATTTGTTAAGGAATTTAACCACACCTCCAGACGATGGAAAAGCATTTGAAAACTTGACATAGGAATATGAGCTAAAACCCACCACAACAGCACCTGCAATAAATGCAATGGGAAATAGATCACCCACCAACTCTGCTATTTGCCCCATAAGGACAAATATGCCAGCACCAATCATTACGCCTGTACCAAGAGATATGGAACCTATTAGGGAAAGCTTATTATTTTTATCTGTGGTGTTTTTCATTTCAAAATTATTTTGTTCTGTTTTTAACCGAAGATTTCGGTTTAAAGTTTCTAATAATCAGGCGGTTGCTCTTTTCATAAGTGAAATAACTTACCGCCCAATTAAAACCAACCATCAATCTATTTCTAAATCCACTTATGGACATCAAGTGAACAACGGACCACAGCAACCAGGCGAAATAGCCTGCAAATTTAAATTTGCCCAAATCGGCAACTGCCTTGCGTTTACCTACGGTTGCTAAGGAACCTTTATCTTTATATTTGAAAGGTTTTATGGATTTGTTATTTATGATATTTAATATCGAATCGCCCAGGTATTTACCTTGTTGAATAGCGGTCTGTGCTACTTGTGGATGTCCTTTTGGGGTTTCTTTGGAAATGAGTGCTGCGATATCACCTATGGCAAAAATATTTTCGTAGCCTTCTACTTTTAAATTGGCATTGGTTTTAATACGGTTGCCTCTGACTACGTGTTTTCCATCAATACCATTTGGGAATTGTCCTTTTACGCCAGCCGTCCAGATAAGATTTTTAGCCAAAATGGTCTTACCACTTTTGGTAGTGACTTCGTTGCCGTCATAATTGCTTACAGCTTCATTTAATAATACCTTTACATTTAAATCCTCTAAATATTTGAGGGTTTTCGAAGATGCTTTATCAGACATTGTACTTAACAACTCATCAATGGCTTCTATTAAATAAATGTTCATAATGGAAGCAGGATACTCTGGGTAATCTTTGGGAAGGATGTATTTGCAAAACTCTGCCAAAGCTCCTGCCATTTCTACGCCTGCTGGACCACCACCTACAATTACAAAATTTGTCAGCGCGTCGCGTTCTTTATCATCACAAGTAATAGCTGCCTGTTCCAAATTTTGCAACATCATATGACGGATGTTGAGGGAATCGCGAATATCCTTCATCCCCAAACTATTTTCGGCCATAGAATCCATCCCAAAGAAATTGGTGGTCGTGCCAGTAGCCAACACTAAATAGTCATAAGAAACACTTCCCTTATTGGACAATATAGTATTTGAATCAGGTTGAATTTCCTCAACTTCAGCCAAACGAAAGAAAACATTTTTATAGCCATTGATTTGTTTTCTGAATGGAAATACAATACTGTCAGGCTCCAGGGCACTCGTTGCCACTTGATATAATAAAGGCTGAAACTGATGGAAGTTATTTTTATCGAGTAAAACCACTTGAACTTCTTTGTGTTTCAGTTTCTCAACCAATGCCAAACCTGCAAATCCTCCACCAACGATAACCACACGAGGTAATTTAGTATCGGGAAGACATATCTCATCTGTTATCTTACAGGTGGATTCCAACGTAATGCTATGTGTTTGCTTTTCTTTCATTTTTTATTTCTATCTCTTGCAATCAGTACTGAACATTTGGCATTTGTGGTTAAATATTGGGATACTGAGCCCAATACTAAGCGAGAAAAAGCACCGTGACCCTGAGAGCCTACTACAATTAAATCTGCACCCCAATCTTCTGCTTTTTCATTAATAGTACTTTTGGGCAGTCCGCTAACAACACTTGTGGTTATGGTAAGTGCCTTGTTTTCGGCCTTGATTTTATCGAAAGCTTCTGAAACGATTTTGTTTCCCAATTTTTGAGCGTTACTTTTAATTTCTTCTATGTAATTTCCTATCTTGCCGCCCATAGTATGCAATCCCAGACCGGTTGTTTTAGGAAGTTCATAAACATTTATAATATGAATTTCACTATTTGAGGATAAAGTCATTTTCTTAAGCTCGTTAATGGCTACTTCACTAAAATCTGAACCATCTATGGCCAATAATATTTTCATAATTTGAATGTTTTAGTTGGTTGACATTTCTTTCGATTTTATAAGTTTTCTCCAATACAAGTGTTCATATAATCCAGACCAATACATACCAAAGGTGAAAGCGAACAGTAACTCTTCAATTGGGATTCCCAAAACAAGAATATGGGTCAGGTTGTCCAGATTCCAGTACAACTCCACATATTGGGGATAGAACGGAAGGATGCTTCCGAAATAAATGAAGTACAGTATGGTAAACAAGATTCCTCCAACCCATATCTTTCCTTTTAAATCTGGGCGACAGTACAATGTTGCCAAACCACCAAAAAACATTGCAATGATGCCACAATAGATGTGGTTAAGCGCGGTGAAAAGACTAAATATTACAAATACAATGGCTGGAACAAAAAGTATATAAATATGTAGCTTATGTCTTTGGTGGCTCCGTTCGGTATGAGGCATATCTATATAGCCTTTTTTGAATATCAGATTATACAATACCGTCCCTATTCCGCCAATAGCAAAAGAGAAGATAAGGCTCTCAATATCAAAACCTGTTCTTTCCGCTAAATGGAATAGGGAAGGTGGAAACCAATATTCTGGAACAAACAAGGGTTCTGTTAGGCCAAAGGGCATAGTGATAAGGCTCATTTTGAGCATTTCTTTTCTATACCCCTTTTTTGACAAATAGATTATTGCCCAAAGCGCAAGAATTATAAGAGACCATATAAACCAGACATATTGCATAGACCTATTGCTTTCTATTTTCTAAATAATTAACAGCTTCTTTAACAGTCAATGGGTAGGTTGCATTGCCAGTACGCACATAGAATGTGGTGTTTTCGGTATCGTTGACATAAATGGGTTTTTCCGAAGGTTCGATATCCACTACGCACACATCTTTTTCATTAATACTGTAAAATGAAATATGGTTGCTGAAACAAGCCTCGTGCCCCAATTGCGTAGAAATAATCCTGAACACCGCACGTTCATACCCGTCCCTGTTTTTATGCTTTAGGGTTTTATAATCTTTTTCCAATCCCAGAACATATCCTTCGTCATCAACACCAATTATAAGTTTTCCACCTTTTGCGTTCATAAACCCTGTGATGGTTTTGGCTATGATAACTTCTAGGTCGCGATTGGTTGATTTACGGTAATAGTCATAACGTATGGAAGACTTAAATTCTACGCGCTCATTTTCACCGGCCTGGATCAATTCTTCAATATCACGAACAAGAAGCCGCTGTTGTGTGCCAATAATTTCATCTTTCTTTTTCAGGTTTATCCAGAACAAACCAGAAACTATTCCCAAGAAGCCTCCCAATAGAGTCAATAAGCCGCCCATTCCCCGCATATCGAAGGTGAAAGATTCCACAAAACGTTCTTCTAAGACTTGCTGAAACAAGGGGAAAGAGAAGGGCGTATTACTGAACTCAAACCAATAGATTACCATTGTGAAAGGGTGTACCAGGAAATAAAAAATACCTGCACCTAATAGTAAATGAATAAAAATGATTTTAATTTTCGCCATAGCCTTTTTCAACTTTCACAATTTTATTTGTTTTTAATTTGAGCATTGTAAAAAGCAGCGATGCACGCGCCTATAAGCCATCCTAAAATGAATATCTGTACTATTCCCAAACCGGCTTCCCATAAAGGAACATCCATTCTAATAATACTGGTAACATCCAATCCGTGCACAAGGCTATTAAAAAATGTTATGGATCCTCCTTGTCCGGCTGTAGCCATTACGATCATACAGCCCAGATATATCAAGGCTCCAGTTAGACCGAGGGCAAAACCGAATTTTTTTACATTTAATCGATACATAATTTATATGTTTTAAGATTGGTTATCTGATTTTAATAATTTTTTGGATTCTTCAAATTCCTCCTTTGAAATTTCGCCCTTGGCAAACCTGTTTTTTAGGATGTCCAATGGCTTTTCTTTTTTTGGTTTTTGGTATGGGATATCAGTTGGGATAAAGAAAATCCAAATGATAAACGCCATCCAAATAATCCACCATATCAGGTGCATACCTCCGAAACTTCCGTCGTGAAAAAACATAATTTTTGATTTTAAGTTACTTTTACAGTTTTTCAATTGTGTAACCCTCAAGGTTGCTGAGTTGTTTTTGTAATTCATCTACTGAAAGCGTTTCCTTCATAGTGATGATTGTAGCTCCTTTTGGTGCCAGAAAAATTTCTGCCTTTTCAATCTTTGGATGTTCTTCCAATGTCTTTTTGACCCTGCTAATGCAGCCGCCGCAACTAATACCATTAATTTGAAATTTTCGTTTCATAACATAAATTTTAGTGATGTTGTCCTTCTTTTTTTTTATCCTTCTTTTTTAAGTTCTCATTGGACAATCCGTGCGTATGGCTCCCGTGCCGCATGGGCATTAACAAGTGTACTGCGAACATTATTATAATAAATGCAAAAAGCCAGGTGCCACCACCAATTCCAATAGATGGTGCTAAAAAGATGAGTAAAAGCGGCAGTCCACAACCGAGGACCATCCATAACCAGTGATTTTTCATTGTTTTTTATTTTAATTAATGTTTATTCCTCGCCTTTTTAAGACCTGAACTGGCTTATGTTGTAATTGGGGGATTATCAACACAAGCCTTAGGGTTTTTAATATTATAATTAACACGAAAGCTATCTGTTTTTATGCTACTTCATCTGCATAACTTTCGTTGTTATTTATATAATTTCATCATAGAAATTTCGTTTCCATTTTTCTGTGTTTTTATAGTCGCTCATACTCATTCCCACAATCTCTTTAAACTGTCTTGATAAATGGTTAATGCTACTATAATCCAGCATATATGCCACATCTGAAAAAGAATATTGTTTTAATTGAATAAGTTCTTTTACTTTTTCAATTTTCAGTTTTATAAAGTATTTTTCAATGGTGGTGTTTTCATTTTTAGAAAACAGCCTGCTCAGTATTTTATAATCCCTGTTGAGCGTAGAAGACAAATGTTCTGAAGTATTTGTTTTCAAATGAAGTGGTAACTGAGTAAGCAGTTGGATTAGAATGATTTTTACTTTTTCAACCAGCATTTCCCCTTCACTTTGTACTATTTCAAAATCATTGGAATGAAGTACTTTGGTAACTTTATACGTAACCTCCGTGTTGGTGTTTTTTGAAGATTCAACCAATAGTTTACCTAATTCCAAAGAGAGTACGGTTATTCCCATCTCTTCCAGTTCTTGCGTTATTACTTTTAGACAACGGCTACATACCATATTCTTTATCCAGAATTCTTTCTGTAAATCCATAGTATTAATTATTTATTCTTAGAATGGTATTTATTCTAATAGATTATAAATTTCTGTTTTTCAAATAGTTGAAAGTGTGGTATGCTCAGGATAGAGCGCACCAGTTGTTAGCCTTTGCGTAGTACAGGCCAACATATAAGGTAGGTTGTTTGAAAAAGAACCTACTTAGGATGAAATCAAATTAAATATACCTCGTGGAGTACTTGAAAATCTTTCGGTATGAGGGGTGGGTCATAATCCCTAAAAGGGATTATATTTTGTTCCAACCCTTCGAATAGATTTACGTAAGTGTAAAAAAATGTGTGTAGGAAAATCAGTTTATGATTTTCCATCTCAAATGAAGCTTTTTGAAAGTTATCGCCACTTTCTTTAACTATAGATTTATTAGCACAGCAACCTTTTTTTTCGAACGAACATTTTTTTGAAGGATTGGTCTGAGCCTTCACCGCATTATCACAAACCTGAGCTTTATTTAAAACCGCCATATCCACGAGTTTATCACAGCAGAAATGCATATTCACAGTAAAAGACGATGAAGCAAACATTACTGCAAGTACCAATGAAACAGCTATTATTTTATTAAAGCTTTGCATAATACGAATATAAAAAAAATTAACAAATGTTAACTAATTTTTAATAATGAATTTTTTAGAACTTATTTTTGCCGAACATACTGCAAAAAAGAAAATAAAAATATGATATTTATCATATTTTTAGAAGTTTGATTCTTTTATTTTTGTCGAAAATAGTATAGGAAGTAAAAGTTTAACATAACGAAAAGAATTATTAATGTTTTTATATTTCGTTGTTTTATATATATTTGCAATCTTATGAAATCGTTTTTCCATAAAATATTATCTGTAGCCTTGGCGAGTTTGGTATTTGTTACCACTATGTCGTTTACTGTAGATATGCATTATTGTGGAGATTCATTGGTTGATTTTGCTTTATTTCATAATGCTCAAACCTGTGGTATGGAAAATCAATCATCCCAAAAAAGTTGTGAAGCAGGTTTTTCGGAAAAATCTTGCTGTTCAGATGCACAAATAGTGAATGACGGTCAAGATGATTTAAAAACATCTTACACCAATTTAAGCTTTGAGCATCAAGCCTTTGTTGCTACTTTCTTTTATACTTATATTAATCTTTTTGATGGACTGGATAAGAACATTGTTCCATTTAGAGATTATACACCTCCTTATCTTGTAAGGAACGTACAAAAACTACACGAAACTTATTTAATTTGATTTTAAACAGTTTCCGATAATTATCGGAAAGATTTGCTCTATGGTTACTTCCATCTTGGGCTTACTTTGTTGTGTTTAATTTTCTGATATTATCAGAAAGTTATTCAATGTATAACTGTTTAATTATCAATAAAGATGCTAAATAAAGGCATAAAATTTCTTATAGAAAACAAACTAGTAGCAATTATCCTCCTAGTCCTTTTTGTAGGCTGGGGCGTGGTAAATGCCCCTTTTAATTGGGAAACCGGTTTAATTCCGCGCGATCCCGTGGCGGTAGATGCCATCCCCGATATTGGCGAGAATCAACAAATTGTCTTTACCAAATGGGAGGGGAAATCCCCCCAGGATATAGAAGACCAGATTACCTATCCCCTTACTACTTCGCTCCTGGGAATTCCCGGTGTGAAAACCATCCGGAGTTCCTCTATGTTTGGGTTTTCCAGTATTTATATCATTTTTGAAGAGGATATTGAGTTCTACTGGAGCCGTAGCCGGATTTTGGAAAAACTCAATTCCCTGCCGGCAAACCTGCTTCCCGAAGGTGTAAACCCTGCCCTGGGTCCCGATGCTACCGGGCTGGGCCAGGTTTTTTGGTACACCTTAGAAGGACGTGACAAAGATGGCAATGTTACCGGGGGCTGGGATTTGCACGAACTGCGAAGCATTCAGGATTATTATGTGAAATATGGACTTTCCGGTGCCAGCGGGGTTTCCGAAGTTGCATCCATAGGTGGCTATGTGCAGGAATATCAGGTAGATGTGGATCCCGAACTGATGCGTCAATACGATATTTCCCTGGCACAGGTGGTAAAGGCCGTAAAGGAAACCAACCGTGATATTGGTGCACAAACCTTGGAAATAAATCAGGCCGAATATTTGGTACGTGGGCTGGGCTACGTTCAGGAAATAGAAGATATTGAAAATGCCGTGGTAACTTCAGAAGAATTTACCAGTATCAAAATAAGCGACATTGCCAAAGTAAACCTGGGTCCGGAAACCCGCCGTGGTATCCTGGACAAAGAAGGTGCCGAGGTGGTTGGCGGAGTGGTTGTGGCTCGTTATGGCGCAAATCCGCTGGAAGTAATCAATAATGTAAAGGATAAAATAAATGAACTTAGCCCCGGCCTGCCCACCAAGGTGCTGGAAGATGGTCGCGAGTCGCAGGTAACTATTGTTCCATTTTACGATCGTACGCAACTGATTCAGGAAACCCTGGGCACGCTTAATGAAGCCCTTACATTGGAAATCCTGATTACGGTACTCGTAATTATCGTTATGGTTTTTAACCTACGGGCCTCCATCCTCATTTCCGGTTTATTGCCAGTAGCGGTTTTAATGGTCTTTATCTCGATGAAGTTCTTTAATGTCGATGCCAATATCGTGGCCCTTTCCGGTATTGCCATTGCTATTGGGACCATGGTGGATGTGGGCGTGATCTTATCTGAAAATATCATCCGGCATCTCGATCAGGACAAAGAACGGAAATATTTGACCACGAATGAAATCGTGTACAATGCCACTGCCGAGGTTTCCGGGGCAATTATGACGGCCGTGCTTACCACCATTATCAGTTTCCTTCCCGTCTTTACTATGGTGGGGGCAGAGGGGAAACTGTTCCGCCCACTGGCATTTACCAAGACCATGGCACTGGTGGCTTCCCTAGTGGTTGCGCTTTTCCTTATTCCGCCATTTGCCGCATCTTTCTTTAAGAAACGGACCCGGCGTACTTCCGCGGGCTGGGTAATACAGGGGATTCTGATAATTGCAGGGCTTACCGCTATTGTTTTTGGATATTTCATCGGTATTGTCCTAATTGCTTTTGGCGTAACCGGAATACTGCTTCTTAAAAAGAAAATTAGTTCCAAAAGATCAAATGTTATCAATATAGCTATTTCGGCTTTCGCCATAGTGCTACTTTTAGCCGAGTATTGGCGTCCGTTGGGTCTGGAAAAAAGTGTTTTCTGGAATTTTATTGTGGTAGGGATTATATCCTTTGGTTTGCTGGGTGTTTTTGCCCTGTTCCAAAAATTTTATACCCGCATCCTCAATTGGGCCTTGCGCAATAAGTTGTTGTTCTTGTCGGTGCCCACCGTTTTGGTTATTCTCGGTTTTATGATTATGCGCAACATTGGGCAGGAATTTATGCCCTCACTCAATGAAGGCTCCTTCTTGTTGATGCCCACTTCGCTGCCCCATGCAGGTGTAGAGGAGAACAAGCGGGTCTTGCAGCAGCTGGATATGGCCGTGGCCGCTATCCCGGAAATTGAGACGGTAGTGGGCAAGGCAGGTCGTACAGAGTCGGCCCTGGACCCTGCACCTATATCCATGTATGAAAATACAATCCAATACAAACCTGAATATATGCTGAATGAACACGGCGAACGCCAGCGCTACCAGGTAAATGAAGACGGTTTATTTATGTTAAAAAATGGCAAATTGGCAATAAACCCAAGTTTAGAGGTGGACGAAGATGCAGCTGGCAGTTATAATGACAGCGAAATCGTGGAATTCCACCGCGTAAAAAACAAACAGCTCATTCCAGATGATGACGGGGAATATTACCGTAACTGGCGCCCCGAAATAGAGTCGCCAGATGATATCTGGAACGAGATCACCGCCGCCACCAAGCTGCCGGGGGTAACCTCGGCGCCCAAGCTCCAGCCCATCGAGACACGGCTGGTAATGCTTCAAACGGGGATGCGCGCACCTATGGGAATCAAAGTGCAGGGGCAAAACCTTCGACAAATAGAAGATTTTGGACTCCAACTGGAAGACCTGTTAAAGCAAGTGGAAGGTGTAAAAGACGAAGCCGTTTTTGCCGACCGTATTGTTGGAAAACCTTACCTGCTTCTTGATATCAAGCGTGAACGTTTGGCTCGTTATGGTATTAGCATAGAAGAAGTTCAGCAACTTTTGGAGGTTGCTGTGGGAGGAAAACGCCTAAGTCAAACGGTGGAAGGACGCGAACGCTACGGTGTACGCGTGCGCTACCCAAGGGAATTGCGGGACAGCCCGGAAGATATGGGCAATATCTATGTTCCGGTTGAGGGCGGCTCGCCGGTGCCGTTAGATGAGTTGGTAGATATCCGTTACGAGCAGGGGCCGCAGATAATAAAGAGTGAAGATACCTTCCTTATTGGCTATGTGCTTTTCGATAAACTCGATGGTTTTGCCGAAGTGGATGTAGTAGAAAATGCCCAGGCCCTTATTCAGGATAAAATCAATAACGGGGAGCTTAGCGTGCCCAAAGGCCTCAGTTATAAATTCACGGGGACTTACGAAAACCAGATTCGCGCTGAAAAAACGCTGAGTGTTGTGGTGCCACTGGCACTGATGATCATCTTTTTGATCCTGTATTTCCAGTTCAAAAAGGTTTCGACCTCATTGATGATCTTTAGCGGCATCCTGGTGGCATTTTCCGGTGGGTTTATCCTCATTTGGCTCTATGGCCAGGGTTGGTTCCTGAATTTCGACTTTTTTGGCGAAAACCTTCGGCATATGTTTCAGATAAAAACCATAAACCTGAGTGTGGCGGTATGGGTAGGCTTTATCGCCCTCTTTGGCATTGCGACCGATGATGGCGTTGTAATGGGGACCTACCTTACTCAAACCTTTGATAGGAACGAACCCAAGGACCGGGAAGAAATCCGTAAATCAGTAGTGGAAGCAGGGTCCAAGCGTGTTCGCCCCGCCTTGATGACCACGGCTACAACAATCCTGGCACTCCTGCCCGTACTGACGTCTTCGGGGCGTGGCAGCGATATTATGATCCCTATGGCCATCCCCGCGGTTGGAGGTATGTCTATAGCACTAATCACATTGTTTGTAGTGCCGGTGTTGTTTAGTTGGAGAAAAGAGACCGGTTTAAAAACCCTGGAGACGGCGAATAATGACAAGAGAATAGAAAATAGAAATTAGAAGAAAGCTTTTTACTATGAAATCAAAAGATATTTTAATAATAAAATTGAATAGAAGAAGCGGAATGCTGACGGTGCTTGTCTCTCTTTTCTTTTTTCTTACAGGAACAGCCCAGCAGCTACAGCCTTATCTTACCGAGGCTTTGGAAAACAACCCGGACATACAGGCCTTTGAACTGCGCTATGAGACGGCAAAAGAAAAGGTGGAAGAAGTGGGCGTGCTCCCGGAAACCCAGTTCAGCGTAGGCTATTTTGCCAGCGAACCAGAGACCCGAACGGGCCCACAGCAGTACAAACTATCGGTGCAACAAATGATTCCGTGGTTTGGGACTATCACGGCAAGGGAGAATTATGCATCAAGCCTTGCCGATGCCCAATATGTGGAAATCGCCACGGCCCAGAGGCAACTGCTGCTAAATGTGGCCGAAAATTATTACAGGCTTTATGCCATTAGGGCAAAGCAACGCGTATTGGAGGAAAATATAGACCTGCTGGAAGCCTATGAGCAGCTTGCACTTACTTCCCTTGAAGTGAACCAAGCTTCATCGGTAGATGTGCTTCGCCTGCAAATGCGGCAAAACCAGCTACGGGAACGTTTTGAAAACTTCGATGAAGAATTTAAAGCTGAACAAGCTACTTTCAATGCCTTGCTCAATACCAGGCCCGGTGCCGCGGTAGAAGTTTACGATTCTCTGGCGGTGCCACAGGAAGACCCGGTACAGTTGCCAGAAGTTCCACAGGTGCACCCGGAGTTGTTGCGTTTTGACAAGCTGTATGAATCGGTAGGGGAAGCAGAAAAAATGAACCGAAAGGAAGCCCTGCCCGATCTGGGATTTGGCCTGGATTACGTTGCGGTGGGGGAAGCCACTGCGATGCAAGCCCCGGATAGCGGAAAGGACATCCTGATGCCGATGGTCTCTATAACGGTTCCAATTTTCGGTAATAAATACAAATCGGTTACGCGGCAAAATGAACTGAAGCAACGTGAGCTAAATGCACAACGGGAGAACCGGCACAACGAATTGGTGTCGCGCCTGGAAGCCGCGGTGAGCAATAGGGCAGAGGCACGCATAAGCTACCGTACCCAGTTGCTCAACATCGAGCAAGCCAATGATGCCGAAGAAATCCTCAGGCGGAATTACGAAACCGGTACCATAGATTTCAATGATGTGCTGGACGTACAGGAGTTACAGCTAAATTTTGAGCTGAACCTGATAGAAGCGGTAAAAAACTATTACCAAGCCAGTGCGAACATTAATTATTTAAGTGAATAATTCAGAATAAATTAAAACAAAAACGATGAAGAAATATATCATTTACACCGGATTAGTGTTAGCAGGATTGCTCCTTGGCTATCTGTTCTTTGGTGGCAATTCGTCTGAAAAAAATGTCGAAACAGCCACTACAGAAGAACACAATCACGAGGAGGAAAACCAGCTGTGGACCTGCTCTATGCACCCGCAGATTATGCAGCCCGAACCGGGCGATTGCCCCATTTGCGGGATGGACCTTATCCCTGCCGAGAGTGGCGGCGGCGAGGTTGGGCCGCAACAAATAGAAATGTCTGAAACCGCCCTGGCTCTGGCCAATATCCACACCGTGGAGATCGGCGATAGCCTCTTAGGGGATCACGACCTGGTGCTCTCCGGGAAGATCGTGGAGAACGAAGAGGTGAAAAGTGTGCAGGCTTCTTATTTTGGCGGCAGGATAGAAAAACTTTATATAAATTACACCGGGGAGGAAGTACGCCGCGGGCAGGTGTTGGCCACTATTTATTCCCCAGAGCTGGTCTCTGCCCAGCAAGAATTGCTTACCGCTGTGGGGATGAAGGACTCTCAGTCCCGGTTATACGAATCTGTACGCCGAAAATTGAAATTATGGAAACTCAGCGACAAGCAAATTGAAGAAATTGAAGCTTCTGGGGAAGTTAAAGAATATTTCCCTATTTATGCTACGGTTTCAGGTACGGTGACCGAAAAACTGGTGGAAGAAGGTGATTATGTAGAGCAGGGCCAGTCCCTTTATGAGATTGCCAACCTTAGTATTGTATGGGCACAATTTGATGCTTATGAAAACCAGATTGCCCAGCTTGAAGAAGGGCAACAGATTAGCGTGACTGCCAATGCCTTGCCGGGAAAAGAATATGAAGTGCCCATTACTTTTATTGAACCACTGCTTAATACTGCCACCCGTACGGTAACTGTACGTGCAGTCCTGCCCAATAAGGAAGGTCGTCTAAAACCCGGAATGTTCGTGCGTGGAAAAGTGGCACCGGCCAAGAAAAAAAATGCAGATATTGAAGAACCCCAGCTTATTACAGTGCCAAAATCGGCCGTGATGTGGACCGGGGAACGTTCGCTGGTTTACGTACAACCCAATCCAGACAGGCCTGTCTTTGAAATGAGGGAAGTGAGCCTGGGTGCCGCAGCGGGTGGTAATTATGCGGTTACAGATGGCTTGAGTACCGGAGAGCGCATTGTGGTAAACGGTGCCTTTACCGTAGATGCTGCCGCACAACTCCAGGGCAAAAAGTCTATGATGAACAAGGACGGAGGCAAGACATCTACCGGTCACGAGGGCCACGCCGGTATGGACATGGCAGGTAGCGAGGGTAATGCCAATATGGAAACGGCAAGAACCGGCAACGTTGACCATACCGAAATGCAAGAACGCATCGTGGTACCTGAAGAGTTCACCAACCAGCTAAATGGCGTTTTTGATCAATATTTGAAGTTGAAAAACGCCCTGGTGGAAGATGAGGCCAAAACCGCCCAAGCAACTGCAAATAAAGTACTGGAAGCAATGAACAAGATAGATATGAGTCTTTTAGAGGATCGTGAAGCTCACGACCACTGGATGCTGATTTCAAAAGAAGTAATTGGTGCTGCGGAAAAAATAACGGAGAGTGAAGATATTTCTACTCAGCGGGATCATTTTAAACACCTGTCTGCCCATTTGAGCAAAGCGATGCAACTTTTTGGAGTGGGACAGACCGTTTATAAGCAATTTTGCCCTATGGCAGATGACAATGCGGGAGCCTACTGGCTCAGCCGTTCAGAAGAGATCAAAAACCCTTATTACGGTAGCGCAATGTTAACCTGCGGCGAAATCGTGGAAACTATAAACTAAAGCAGGGAAGAACAAATTTTTATAACCTTTAAAACCTATTAAGATGAAAAGAACAATGATGATGCTCCTTCTAACTTTGTTAAGCATGGGAGTTTATGCACAACACGACCACGACAATATGGCTGGTCATGGTGAAGAAATGCAAATGTCGCCTAAGTTCAAAGACAAAGATCTGGGCGCTGCTTATGAACATTACCTATTGGTAAAGGACGCTTTAGTGGCTTCAAATGATGCAAAGGCCGCCAAGCATTCGATGAAACTCGAGAAAACTTTGGCAAAAGTGGAAAATGCTGAGACGGCTCGCAAAGAAGCTTCGCAAATGGCCGGTGCCACTTCTCTGGAAGACCAACGTGACAATTTTAATGCTCTTAGCGATGCAATGTTGAAACTGGTTAAAAATGGGAAGCTTGCCAAAGGTGAAATTTACCTGGAATATTGCCCTATGGCAAACTCTAATAAAGGCGGCTATTGGCTTTCCAATGAAAAGGCGATCAAGAACCCATATATGGGCCAAAAAATGCTGAAATGTGGTAGTGTAAAAGAAACTATCAATTAATAAAGTCCTGCAAGGTATGGATAGACTCTTTTTTATAGGTCTATCCATTTTGCAGGCACAAAATTAGATTGAAATGAAAAATACATTCAAAGTTCTAACAGCGGTATTTCTTCTGGCCGTGGTTTTTGGTGCTTGTAACTCCTCTGGGGAGCAGCAAAAACAAAAAAAGCAAGACAAACTGGCTACAGAAATTAGTACAAGTACCGCCAATAAACAAACCTTTTCTTTAGATTTTCAGATAGGAGACAAGTTGCCTAATGACCTGGTATGTATGGTAAACGATGCCTATATGGCCAAACCGCAAATCCCGGTTCCGGTAAACGGGAAAACCTATTATGGTTGCTGCGAGATGTGCGTGGGCACCTTGAACAACGAAGAATCTGCAAGGATGGCCACCGATCCCCAAACAGGGGAAAGAGTGGATAAAACCGAAGCCTTTATTGTACTGCTTGACGCGAATGGCCGGGTTGGCTATTTTAATTCAGAAGCGAATTACACAGCTTACACAAAAAAGAGCTAAGCATAACAAAACTTATTTCAACTTAAATTTAGAAGATATGAATGAGATCAAAGCCTTTATCAGACCCGAAAGACTTAGTGAAGTGACCATGAATCTGCGGGAAGAAAACTTTTGTTGTTTTACCGTATTTCAAGGCGAGGGGGTTGGAGATTACACTGATTCCAAAACCGCTTCCCCCAGTTTGAATTTTCCATTTATGCACAGCAAAGTCATTAAAATGGAGATAGTGTGCGAAAAAGAGGATGTAGATAAAATTGTAAATATTATAAAAGTAAGTGCCCGTACTGGCAAAAGCGGGGACGGGCTCATCTATGTAAGCGACGTGGAACAGCGTATAAAAATAAGGACTGGGGAAAAGGAAAGCCGGTAAGTGCTTTTTTTGTTTCCGGTCGAACAACCAAGTAAAATACTAAGTTCCGGGCTGTGTTTTATGGCATCCGGAAAATTTAATTAATTGCAGTAACAGAAATATCAACCTTTTAAAAACAAGAAAAATGAAAACAGTAAAAGTAAGTTTGGGAGTGATGGCTATGGCATTTGCCGTAATAAGCACTTCTTGCAAGAACAACGAGAAAAACAGCAATACAACTATTGAAGACGCGGCGACCGAGCGCGCTGTCCCGATGGAAGAAAACAGGATGGAAAGCAGCAATGCTGCCCAAACCGATGCCAGCCTGACCACATACTTGGAGCTTAAAAATGCCTTGGTAAATGACGATCAGGAGGCCGCGGCCAAAGCCGGGGAAAAAATGGTGGGACAGTTAAAGACCTTTAAAACGGAAAACTACGAACAGAACGACCAACAAGAACTGCAAGATATCATAGAAGACGCCACTGAGCATGCCGAACACATTGCGGAAAGCCCCATAGGCCACCAGCGGGAACATTTCGACATTTTGAGCAAGGACATGATAGACCTGATTGACATTGTCGGAACCAGCCAAAAGTTGTACCAAGCTTATTGCCCGATGTACAATAATAACAAAGGTGCACAGTGGTTGAGTGTAACCAAAGAAATCAAAAATCCCTATTATGGAAGTAAAATGATGGATTGCGGAGAGGTGCAAAGAGAAATTAACTAAATGAAGACAATCAAAATCATTGCACTGGTTTTTTTAGTTGTGTTGGTGGGCATCCAGTTTGTGCCCACCAATCGCAACCAAAGTGAAGTGGTGCCAAAATCCGATTTTATGCTGGTCAACAATGTCCCACTAGAGGTACAGGATAAATTAAAGCTTTCCTGTTATGATTGCCATAGCAACAATACAGCATACCCTTGGTACAATAAAATACAACCAGCTGCCTGGTTTTTAGAGGATCATATAAAAGAAGGAAAATCTGAACTAAATTTTAATGAATGGGGCGAGCTTTCTGAAAGAAGAAAAAACAGTAAGTTAAGGTCAATAATAAGCCAGATTGAAGATGATGAAATGCCTTTGGATTCATACACTTTTATCCATTGGGATGCTAAATTTTCAGAATTGGAGAAAAAGGAAATCATAAAATATATGACCCAGCTTAAAAATAGTTTATAAAAAATTTTTAAAATGAACAATATCATACCCTTAAAAAAGAAAAGGAATTTTTTTCATTGATTGGTTAGTTAATCTTTTTCTTTTGAGAGTATGATGTTAAAGTCCTGTGAGGGAAGGGTATTCTTAAATTTAATTAGTTTATAAAGCCTCTTCCCTTGACAGGCACAAAAACCAAAAAATGAAATATTGTTAGACTACTGGGAAAAACATGGGCGTGGTAGCTTAAATAAATGCTTAGGGTATGATAAAAAATAAATTTTTAAAAAACATTACCAAAAAATTATCATGGTAGAAGTCTTTGTTAAAAATATGGTCTGTAACCGGTGTATTAAAGTAATAAAAAACGAGTTACTTGAAGCCGGGGTGGCAGTAACAAAAGTAGAATTAGGCCGGGTAGTTTATAAAAGCAAAAATATAGCTTGTGATTCTAAAAAGTTGGAAAAGGTCCTGGATGAAAACGGCTTTGAACTATTAGAGGGCGATGACAAAATTTTAATCGAAAAGGTAAAACTGAGTCTAATACGGCTTTTGGAAAACCTGCCCCTGCAAAAATCAGGGACTTTATCCCGCTACTTATCCAAAGAAACCAAAATTGATTATTCGAGGTTGAGTCGAATTTTTTCCTATACCGAAAACATAACGGTAGAAAAGTATTTTATAAAGCTGAAAATTGAAAAAGTAAAAGAGCTCATTCAGTCCAAACAATATAATTTTACCCAGATTAGTCAGCTATTGGATTATACTAATGTAAATTATCTTTCCAGGCAATTTAAAGCAGAAACAGGGATGAATTTATCTCAATATAAAAAACTTAATAACAATTTTAGAAATTCTTTAGACCAAATTTTATAGATGTTTAACCAAATTATGACAATAAATCCTTTTTCTTACCATTAATTTTAAAAATCAAATTTAAAACCAGAAAAAAATGAAAAGTAAAATTTTAAATTTTGGTGTTGTTCTCTTACTAGCTATTGCCCTATTTTCCTGTGTAGATAACAAAGGGAAGCAATCGGTTGAAATAAACACCCCTGAAGAGGTTAAAAAAGCGGAAGAGAAAACAGCAGATATTGCCGATCAGGATTTTATAGATGGAATGACGGGAAAAATCTGGCATAATTACCTGGAAATAAAAATAGCATTAACCAATGCTGATGCAGACCAGGTACAGGATGCGTCTCAAAGTATGGTAGCCTCTTTTTCAGAAGAAAGAGCAGAACTGAAAGCTATTGCACAACAATTATCTGAAACCAGCGAGCTGGAAAAACAAAGGGAATTATTCGCATCATTCACAGAAAAAGCAGGGCCTATGTTTGAAAATGCACTTTCTGGCGGTACGATCTATAAAAAGTTCTGTCCTATGGCTTTCAATAACGAGGGCGCATACTGGTATGCCGATATCGAAGAAATAAACAAT
>NZ_JAVRHP010000369.1:0-228 GCF_031846505.1 Autumnicola edwardsiae | reverse complement strand
CCGTTCCACTTGAAAAGACTCCGAACCACGAACTACAAACAATAAACTTTAGAAGGTCGATAACTGGCATTTTAAGAGGTTGCCTTTTTTGAATGTAATATCAGCAACTCTTCAAATCAGCACAAAATAACTCCGAACCACGAACTATAAACAACAAACTTCCTAAAGCTCAACCTTTTTTATCACCTCCAGAAAGCGCTGGTGCAATTCTCCGGAATAATCCAGGTG
>NZ_JAVRHP010000368.1:0-229 GCF_031846505.1 Autumnicola edwardsiae | reverse complement strand
AATCCGCGTTTAACCGTCTTACCATTAAAGTTAACTTCTGAAGCTTTGTATTTACTTCCCGGGGACAAGCTAACCGAATTAGAGGCATCTTTTCTACTTACGATAATATGGATATGGCTTTGGTTTCCTGCTTTGGGCATCCCCTGTACGATTCGTTTACCATCTTGCCGGTGTGGAGCCCGGGCTTCCAGTTTCTCAATTTCCTTTTCCCGCTTTTGAATACTTCCCT
>NZ_JAVRHP010000367.1:0-229 GCF_031846505.1 Autumnicola edwardsiae | reverse complement strand
AATCCGCGTTTAACCGTCTTACCATTAAAGTTAACTTCTGAAGCTTTGTATTTACTACCCGGGGACAAGCTAACCGAATTAGAAGCATCTTTCCTACTTACGATAATATGGATATGGCTTTGGTTTCCTGCTTTGGGCATTCCCTGTACGATTCGCTTACCATCTTGCCGATGTGGAGCCCTTGCTTCCAGTTTCTCAATTTCCTTTTCCCGCTTTTGAATACTTCCCT
>NZ_JAVRHP010000366.1:0-229 GCF_031846505.1 Autumnicola edwardsiae | reverse complement strand
ATAAACTACCTATGATAATCTATTCTAAAATTACCGAAATTTTTTGTCCTTTGCACGAGTTTTGCAAAGAATATGACCGGATCGTCGAGAACCACCTTTTGGGTAACCCCTCCAAACGTCCATCGATAATGTCCAGGAGCGAGGTTATTACCATTTCCATTATCTTCCAGTTGAGCGGTTTTAGGACGTTCAAGCATTTTTACCAGTATTATGTGAAGGTGCATATGAA
>NZ_JAVRHP010000365.1:0-230 GCF_031846505.1 Autumnicola edwardsiae | reverse complement strand
TTCATCTTAAATTGAATTAGAAATCAGGAGGCAAGCAGGAGGATCACTGCAACGGGTTCTGCGGAAGCATTTAAAAATTTTCGTGCATTCGTGGTGAACCTTATAGTCGATAATTGCCATTTTTGGAGAACCTCTTTGGTTCGGAGGTTAAGCAGTCTCGTCTTCTCACTCCCGGTTTCGTTGCTTTAGCTAGCCACTAATCCACGAATATTTAAAAAAAATTTCTGTGT
>NZ_JAVRHP010000364.1:0-233 GCF_031846505.1 Autumnicola edwardsiae | reverse complement strand
TTACGTAAATATATTTATTAATTGTCAATTACAAAATTTTTATAACAAAATTTTCTTTTTTTCTTATTTATTCAGGGTAATTTCTGTGACACTGCCCAATCAACCAATAAATTTTATAAAATTAAAGCAATAATAACCTTTCGCTCACAGTATTATGCAATCGATAACACCAATGTGATAGATGCCCTTTCAGTTCCGAAAATATATTATTAATGAACTGGACTTGCAACACA
>NZ_JAVRHP010000363.1:0-234 GCF_031846505.1 Autumnicola edwardsiae | reverse complement strand
GTAAATCTTCAAAATTTCCACTGAAAAGTTCCGGTTTGTCTGAGAGATCAAGAAAGCTTCCGGAAAAATCGTCAGTACTGTCTGTGTCCCATTTTTCAAATGAAATAGTGTTACCTCCGGAAATTTTTAATTCTTCTCCTTCCAGGCTTAAGTTCTGAATACTGCCTTCAGACCCGCTTCTGGTTACGATCAGGCTGTCGACCTGGTTTTTTGTATAAAGCTGAGGTGTTCCAA
>NZ_JAVRHP010000362.1:0-235 GCF_031846505.1 Autumnicola edwardsiae | reverse complement strand
TGCATCCTTCATTTTTCGGATATGCTGGGACACGGCGGGAACACTCATTTCAAGAATGTCCGCAATATCACAAGGGCACAGTTCATTTTCTATGTTCAAAAGGAATAGTACTTTAAGTCTTACCTCGCTTCCAGCGAGAGCCAGAATTTTGCTTATTACTTTAAAGCTGTCCGAAGAATTCTCTATGGTTTCCTTACATCTCGATATTTGCTTCTTGTCTGCTTCGTTCCGTGTA
>NZ_JAVRHP010000361.1:0-235 GCF_031846505.1 Autumnicola edwardsiae | reverse complement strand
TACACGGAACGAAGCAGACAAGAAGCAAATATCGAGATGTAAGGAAACCATAGAGAATTCTTCAGGTAGCTTAGAAGCAATAAGCAAAATTTTGTCTCTTGCGGGAAGCGAGGTACGACTGAAAATTCTATTTCTATTGAACATAGAGAATGAACTGTGTCCTTGCGATATTGCTGACATTCTTGAAATGAGTGTTCCTGCCGTATCCCAACATATCCGTAAAATGAAGGATGCG
>NZ_JAVRHP010000360.1:0-236 GCF_031846505.1 Autumnicola edwardsiae | reverse complement strand
CAGTTCTACGGAATTGTCTCCAACATTACTACAGTCGAAATTGGTAATATTTAAGGAGCGGCTCTGAATTTGGCAATTATCGCTGGAACCGTTGTCAATATCTTCGGCTGAAATTGTTGCGTTCCCATTAGTGTCAAGCTGCACAGTAATATCCTGAGTTCTGACCGTAGGAGTAATATCGTCTTCAACAGTAACCCTAGCGGTTTTTGAGGCTGAATTTCCATTTACATCTGTGA
>NZ_JAVRHP010000036.1:0-32365 GCF_031846505.1 Autumnicola edwardsiae | reverse complement strand
GCGGGAGAATCTGGAAGAGAATACTTTGCTAATTCAGGAGCAGATAAGGAATGTAGGAAAATTAGTGGTGACCGAGGGTTCTTTCTCGCAAGTATATTCTTACAAGGATTCAAAAAGATTTTATCTCGATGTTTTTTCTGCAAGAAAAAAAGCTCTTATAGTCGTAAACGCAGAAGTTACCGTGGCTTACGATTTGAGTAAGCTGGAAACAAGGGTGAATAAAGAGGATAAAACCGTTAACATCACCCATATTCCGGAGGAGGAAATAACCATTAATCCCGACATAAAATATTACGATGTTACCCAGGATTACCTCAACCAGTTTGATGCTGCAGATTATAACAAGATCAAGGAAAGGATCAATACATCCATTCAGCGGAAGATTGACAACTCCAGCCTTAAATCAAACGCCAGGAACAGGTTGGTAAGTGAGCTTCAGAAAATATATATTCTTACCAACTCCATGGGATGGACGTTGACGTACAATAATACACCAATTGGCGCTTCAGAAGAATTTGAAGAAATAAAAATGTAGTTCTAGCTTACAAGAGCTAAATCTACGAGCCCAATTCCATCTTCTATTAAATGAGAAATTTTTGGTCGCTTTTTCTTTAAGTCCTCTAAATGGTCGCGTACATTTTTTGCCAGTTTTCGATCTTCATATATCGCAAGCTCGTAAATTTCAAGAGAAAGCAGCCAGTCTTTAGGATGGTGTTTTTTGACAATATCAAACGCAGCAGAAAGCGAAAACATGGCGTTTTTTCCTTCCCTGATATTCCGTACAGATTCGTAGAGGTTTTCCAGTTCTTCTCTTTCCGCACTCTTGGTACTTTTTATTGTTGTTGAAGAGGTTTTATGGGTGACTAAATCAAAAGAATGTGCATCTGCAGGTCCTGCAAAGGCAGAAATGACTTCTTTGCCAACGGCCATATCATAATTTCCCCATTCGGGTTCAAAAAGGATGCGGTCGCCATAACTTACTGTACAATTTCTGAAGCTAATGAGAATAATCTTACCCTGAAGGTTTCTGGTTCCTGTGATAATTTCTCCATTAACAACTATTCCTCCTTCAAATTCCAGGTTTATGTTCTTTCCTTCATAGATATCATAGGCCTTTAGATCCCGCGGACTCATATCTTCAATCGCGAGGTTAATTCCCTTAAGTTTTCCTATGGGAGAGCCAAAACCCTCAGCATGATTGCCTATACCATGGCCTACCAGTTCTTTTTCTCTGTAAGAAAGCGCAGTTTTTCCTGAAGTTTTTACGTAAACCGCCTTTCCTTCTTCCGAAATAACTTCTGAAAAATCACCCGAAATCTGGATACCTGTGCTCAATTCTATAGTCCCCAAATTCTTTGAATCTATCAGTTTCTGAATACCTTCCAGCCCCCCGGTGCGCAGCGCCAGTTTATTAGCAAATTCCTCTAAAACCTGACTTAAATGTGCAAAGTCTGGCGTTACATATAATTGTGGCTGAGGTTTGGTGATGTCAAATTCCTGGTCTGCAGCGGCTATAGTGTACGGCAGTTTCTTCACTTTATCGGTCATACACCAGGTGCTTTCTCCAATAGAGGAGAGGAGTCCGGCGCCGTAAATTTTGGGGTCTTCCAAAGTTCCAATAAGTCCGTACTCCACGGTCCACCAGTGTAGATTCCTGATTTTTGCCATTTCACTGGCTTCGCCCATATTGTTTTGCAGGTAATCCACTTTCTCCTGGGCAGCTTCAATTTTTTCTTCAGAAATCCCTTCAGCCTCTTTTAATATAGAGAGATGCCGTATAGCTTCATACATTTCAAAATCTTTAGAGCTGGAAATAGCTTTACAACCAATCTCACCAAACCTTCTAAGATACTCGGCATATTCAGGATTGGCAATTATGGGAGCGTGGCCTGCACCTTCATGGATAATATCCGGGGCGGGAGTGTACTCTATGTTTTCCAGTTGGCGTATGTCACTGGCGATCACCAGTACATTAAAAGCCTGGAATTCCATAAATGCAGCCGGCGGAATAAAACCGTCTACGGCAACTGCAGCCCAGACTATTTCCTTTAAAATACGGTTCATGCCGTACATATTTGGAATGTGTTCTATAGAAATACCTGTTTTCTTCAGTCCGTCCAGGTAGGAAGAATGCGCCACTTTGCTGAGGTAACTTACATTTTTGCGCATCACATAACGCCACACTGCTTGGTTCACAGGAGTGTAATCCTCATAGTTCTGTGGTTTTATGTATTGCCGGAGATGCGCCGGTAAGCGGTCCAGTATGTCGTTAGATTGAATTTGATCCAGCATAAGTTTAAAGAAATATGTGCTATTAAAGATACAAAATCGGCAGGTAAATAAGAACCGTACGTGCAGTTGTAGAAATAAAAAAAGCCTCTAAGAAGAGGCTTTTAACGGGGATATGTAATTTCTAATTAAATTATTCCTCGCTTCCGGGAGGATATTTTTCAAGTATTTTGGCTACAATCTCATTAATTCTTTCCTGCTTTCTTTCAACTTTATCGGCCAGAGCGGCGGTTCCCATTCCCTGCCATACAAGTTCTTTAGAGTCGGCATCAATTAGATCAAGATATAAAGTCCCTTCACTTGTACGATTCACCGTGTTATAACCACTTCCCCAGTACCACGGGCTCCATCCCCAGCCGTAACCCCAGCCCGGCATCATGTTATTTTGATAAACATTAATATTCTCATTGGTTTTTGTGAAGATGCTCACTAAAAGATCGGGATTTTCAGATTTAGTAAATCCTTTTGCGGTCATTTCCTGTTCAATCGCTCTCAGGATCCTCTTCTTGTCAAGGTCTGAAATTTCTGCACGATCAATTCCCGGTTTAAAAAAAGCAAAGCTGCTGTAAGAATTAAAGTTTGCTTCGCGATCGTAATCTGAAGCTACTCTTACCGTACTACAGGAAGTGAGCAAAACTGTAAAAAACAAAAGAAACGGGGTAAACTTAAGAATTTTCATAGGTGAATAGTTTTGATAATTTGTTTCTAACTCTCATTTGGAGCAAAAAATCTGTATAAAAAGAATTTTGAGTATCTCCTGTTTTCTCTGGCGTGGTTAAAAATCGTTGCATTACAAATCTATTTCACAACCAGGTAAAGCAGCACAGAAAAGCTTTTCACTCAGGAAAAAAGGCTCAAAAATCATGCCGACTCAGAAGATTTTGCTGCTGCAGGCAATCCCAGACAGGAATTCTAGTCCTGTCGGTTGGTTTTTTTGTTGTAACCATACGGGCAGTGCCGGCATCCACTCTCACAGCAATAGCCTCTTTTTAGGTGGTATTGCTCGGTAAAACACCTGTATCCTTCGGGCGTGAGATAATAATCACCCTCTTCTAACGGAATTTTTTTCTTAAAAAAACTCATAGCACAAAAATACAATTCTTATCTTGAAAGTATGATTCTGGTCGTTAACAAATATTTGCTTGGCAAAGGCTTTAAAGGCGTTAGCATCTGGCCATTTGTTATTTTAAAGCATCAGTGGCTTAAAAATGACAGGCTTTTTATAAATCACGAGCGCATCCATTTACGCCAACAACTGGAACTGCTCCTAATTTTCTTCTATCTCTGGTATTTTACAGAATTTGTTATTGGTTTGTGTAAATTCGGGAGTGCCTATAAAGCTTATTTAAACATCAGTTTTGAACGGGAAGCTTATAAAATGGAAACTGACGGGGACTATTTAAGCCGAAGAAAATTCTGGGCCTTTCTAAATTATCTGTAACAATCATTGTTTGGCATCTTCGGCTTTTTGATCTTTGTGAAATGGCTGATATTTTTAAAACTGAAGAAATTGCTGTTCCCAACCAGTTTATCGGGAAATTTTCGGCTAAGAATATTTCGGTGTATTTAAAACGGGAAGATCTTTTACATCCTGAAGTTTCCGGGAATAAATTCAGAAAGCTGAAGTACAATATTCAGGAAGCAATTGCGCAGAGAAGGTCGAAAATTGTCACTTTTGGAGGTGCATTTTCCAACCATATCGCCGCCACAGGTGCAGCCGGGAAATTGGCAAATATCGGCACTGTGGGAGTGATTAGAGGAGAGGAATTGGCTGTAGATTTGCCGAAAACTTTAAAATATAACCCTACGCTTCGATTTGCCAGCTCCTGCGGAATGGAATTGAGATTCATTACTCGTGAAGCGTACCGGAATAAGGAAAACCCGGATTTTCTGGAAGCTTTAAGGCAGGAATTAGGCGATTTTTACCTCGTTCCGGAAGGTGGAACCAATCCTTTGGCCATAAAAGGATGCGAAGAAATCCTTCAGCCTGAAGATAAAGCTTTTGATTACGTATGCACCTCAGTTGGAACGGGCGGCACCATTTCAGGAATAATAAATTCAGCTTCAAAAGATCAAAAAATAATCGGATTTTTAGCATTAAGGGGAGACTTTCTTACTTCCGAAGTAAAAGAGCTTACGAAGGCCGATAATTGGCAAATTTCGACCCATTTCCATTTTGGGGGTTACGCGAAGGTGAACCGGGAACTTATCGCTTTTATCAATAATTTTAAAAAAACATACCACATTCAGCTCGATCCCGTTTATACAGGCAAATTACTTTTTGGTATTTTTGCAATGATTGAAAATGGCGATTTTCCTGATAATGCTAGAATCCTGGCGATACATACCGGCGGACTTCAGGGAATTGATGGGATGAACAGGCGTTTAGCGAAAAAGAATTTACCTCTAATTGAAGATTGATATGAAGATAAACCGAATTCTCTTACTATTTGTACTGAGTATTTTTATCTATTCCTGCGGAAGCAGGAAAAAAGTGACCGAAAGAAATTCCGAGAGGGAAGTAGAGGTACGCGGAGAGGCAAAACGGCATATTCCTGAAGGTGCTCCGGCTCCCGTAAGCCACGCCGAGAGTGTAGAGCAATATATCCAAATGTTTGCTCCCATCGCGCAGGAAGAAATGCAACTTTATAAAATTCCCGCCAGTATTACCCTTGCACAGGGCATTTTGGAATCGGGAGCGGGAAAAGGCCGGTTGTCCAGAAACGCAAACAACCACTTCGGAATAAAATGTCATGGCTGGAACGGCGGCAAGATTTATCACGATGATGATGCGAGGCAGGAATGTTTCAGGAAATATAACCACCCAAAATATTCGTATCGGGATCATTCGCTTTTCCTGGCGGAAAGACGACGTTATGCCGAATTATTTGAACTTGATATCGACGATTATAAAGGCTGGGCAAGAGGTCTAAAGAAGGCCGGTTATGCCACAGATCGAAAATACCCCAATAAACTTATCGATTTAATTGAAAGATATCAGCTTCAACGGTTTGATGAAGAAGTGTTGGGAAGACCTTCAAAAAGTTACGCAGATGTTGCCGATGGAAACAGTGGCAATACGACGCACCTTGTTAAAAAAGGAGATACTTTATATGCTATAGCAAAGCGCTATCACACGACGGTGGCCGACTTGCAGCGATCTAACGATCTTGATGGAACCACAATTTCCATTGGCCAGCTGTTATATATTAATTAGTGAATTAGAAAATCTGTTTTATGATTTATAAAAGAAGCAGCGAATTATTCGCTTCAGCTCAAAAAGTAATTCCCGGCGGGGTAAATTCTCCGGTTCGCGCCTTTAAAGCGGTTGGCGGAGAGCCAATTTTTATAAAAGAAGCCAAAGGAGCCTATATTTATGACGAAGATGGCAATGAACTTATCGATTATATTAATTCCTGGGGGCCGCTTATTTTAGGACATGCCCACAAACCGGTTATTGATGCGCTTGTGGAAAGGGCGAAAAAAGGAACTTCTTTTGGAACTCCAACTGAACTCGAAACCAAAATAGCGGAACTGGCGGTTAAAATGGTTCCAAATGTCGACAAAATTAGAATGGTAAATTCCGGGACTGAGGCTTGTATGAGTGCGGTGCGGCTTGCCCGCGGTTTCTCCGGAAAAGAAAAAATCATCAAATTTTCAGGTTGTTACCACGGGCACAGCGATAGTTTTTTGATCCAGGCGGGAAGCGGTGCAATTACCTTTGGAACACCAAATAGCCCCGGCGTGACTGAAGGTACTGCAAAAGATACTTTGCTTGCTACTTATAACAATCTGGAAAGCGTAAAACAATTAATTGATGCCAACAAGGACGAAATTGCCTGTTTAATTATTGAACCTGTTCCCGGAAATATGGGCTGTATTCCTCCTAATGAAGGATTTTTAGAAGGGCTTAGAGAACTTTGTGATGCAAACGATATTCTCCTGATTTTTGATGAGGTAATGTCCGGATTCCGGCTTGCACAGGGCGGAGTCCAGGAAAGACTTGGAGTAAATGCCGATATTGTGTGTTTTGGGAAGGTGATTGGCGGCGGACTCCCGGTTGGGGCTTTTGCCGCGCGTAACGAAATTATGGATTACCTGGCGCCGGTTGGGCCCGTGTACCAGGCAGGAACCTTAAGTGGGAATCCGCTTGCAATGGCTGCGGGGATGGCGATGCTTCAGGAGTTAAATGATAATCCGGAAATTTACAAAAGCATCGATGAGAAAACCGAATATCTACATAAAGGAATAGAAAAGGTGCTGAACGCAAATGATGTTACGTACACGATTAACAGGCTTGGCTCAATGATTTCAGTCCATTTTTCTGAAGAACCTGTAGTAAATTTTGCTTCGGCAGCGGCGGCGGCATCAAACGGTAAATTCAATAAATTTTTCCACGGATTACTGGAAAACGGGATTTATATCGCACCAAGTGCATTTGAAACCTGGTTTATAAGTGAAGCCCTGTCTTATGAAGATTTGGATAAGACAATCGCTGCGGTAGAAAAAGTAGCAAAAAATCTTTAAACCTGAGTACAATATACATAAACCCCGCAAAGTGCTGCGGGGTTTATTTTTTGCCGATAATTGGCATTTTAAGAGTCTCCCTTAGTTTACAGTCCTTCAGGTAAAGGAGAATTCAGGTTAGAAAATGACCTGGATAGTTCAAACCTGAAAATATTCGTGCATTAGTGGCTAACCACCATAATACGAATGGTAGATCAAGTATTCATTTTTTATCGGGGTGCGACTCCTTCCGAATATAATTTTCTGTTTCCGAATTTAATTCAGCTCCAAGAAGGATGATAAAGCTGGTAAGAAAAAGCCACATAAGCAGCACAACTACCGCAGAAATTGAGCCGTAAACTTCGCCATAACTCCCAAAGTTACTTACATAATAAGAAAATCCCCAGGAGGCGATTAACCATAAAATAGTGGCTAAAAGAGCACCGGGTAATACCCACTTAAAAGCCGGGGTGGTACGGGGGGGTGCATATTTATAGACCAGCGAGAGAAAAAAGACGACAATGGCAGCAAGTACCAGCCATCGTCCATAGTTTATTAGTGTTTCAATTCCCGAAGGAAGCCCAAGCATATGTACAATGGCCGGAAAAGCAACAATTAAGGCCATGCTGATGATCACCAGCAGAACAGCACCTAACGTAAAAAGTAATGCGATGGCATTTTCTTTTATAAATCCGCGCGGCTTTTCTATGCCATAGGCGATATCTACTCCTATAAATAATGATTTGGTTCCTTTGTTGGCACTCCATAAACTGAATAGAATCCCCAATGCTGTTCCCCAGCCAAGGGTTTGTCCCGACGTGGACATAAAATTATCTATCTGGCTTTCCAGTATCCCAAAGGCTTCCTGCGGCATCATTCCCGATAATTGTGATAATTGACTCTGTATTTGCTCCGGGCTAACGGCTAGCCCGTAAATAGAAATTAATGCAAGGATTGCAGGAAAGACGGCCAGGAAAGCGTAAAAAGCCACTCCGGCAGAAACGATGGAGACATTATCATCAGCAATTTGATCTTTTACATTAAGCACGATCTTTTTCCATCCTGAGCCTTTAATCTTTGTGGGGGATTTTACCCCCTTTATTTCGCGTACGTGTTCAGACATTCCTTTATGTTGAGCGTTTTAAGTGGTTTGGGAAATTTAATTTTTCACTGAAAAAATCCGTTTCCGGAGGTATTACTCTCAAATTACAGGAAAGAAGCTGTTTATCAAAAGCCTTTAAAGGTACTTTAACTTTAGTTGAAACTATTTCCCCAAGTCTTTGTGCTGAGATTAGCCCGAAGAAATTATGCTTTAGAAATATAGTTTGCGAGATATTTGGCATCCTTTTTTATTCCGCCAAGGGTGGCAGAGCCGCGGGTGTAGAGCCAGGGCAGCCCTATAAAATAGAGTCCGTTAATGTTACTTACGCCCCGGTAATGTGCAGGATAACCGTTTTCTGTAAGTTTTAGCCCTTCAATCCACTCAAAATTGGGACGATAACCAGTTGCCCAAACGATGTTCTTTAGATCGTTTAGCTCATTATTTTCGGTAAAAACAATATTTCCTTCCGCATCTTTAACCTTTCCCACAAGGCTTACATTTTCCCGGCGCAGGATTGCCTTTACGTCGGTTCCAATTATTGGCTGCCTGGATGTGCTTAATTTTTTTCCTATCCATGAATCTTTACTGAAGCCAAGGATTCCGGTTTTTTTGAGCCACCAGAATAATGTTTTTCCCAGAATTTCCTGCGGAAGGAGTCTCACGTTGCTTGTCCCGGAAAAATATACACTGTTTCTTTGTTGAGATATTTCGTCCAGGATCTGAAAACCGGAATCTCCCGCACCAACCACCAATGTTTTTCCCGGCTGCAGTTGATCTGGATTTTTATAGTAATTGCTGTGAACCTGAAAGATTTCCGGATCAATTTTTTTAGAAAAAGGAGGAATATAGGGAATATGAAAAGGTCCCGTGCCAATTATTACATTTTTCGCCTTTAAGTCTCCGCTGGAACTCTTCAGAAGAAAATAATCTTCTTCGCGGCTTATTTTCTCTATGAGCGTATCAAACTGAATAGGAAAATTATATTCTTTTACATAAGCTTCAAAATATTGGGCCACTTCATCTTTAGAAGGATAATGCCCTTTGGGACCGGGAAAATCAAGGCACGGAAGATTATTAAATTCTGAAGGGGTGAAGAGGGTAAGGGAATCCCAGCGGTTGCGCCAGGAAGCGCCTATGGTACTCTCCTTGTCTACCACCAAAAAATTTTTATCCAGTTTTTTTAAGTAGTAAGCTATGGATAAACCTGCCTGTGCAGCCCCAACAACTATAAAATCCAGCATTCTGTTAGTTTTTTCAAAAATAGGATTATTCTTAGATACTGCTAAATCTTTTAAACTTCAGTAAATTTAAGACACATAGTTAAAATGGCAATTATCATGAAACAGAAGATCAGGCCTTATGTTCCCGCGGAAACCAACTGGAAAAATGTAAAAGCTGAAGATTATACTGTGGCAGTCCTGCCCTGGGGAGCGACCGAGGCTCATAATTTTCACTTGCCTTATGCAACAGATAGCATCTTGGCTGAAGGTGTGGCTGTAGAATCTGCCCGAAAAGCATGGGAGCAGGAAGCGAAAGCTTTGGTGCTGCCAACGATTCCTTTTGGTGTAAATACAGGCCAGATGGATGTGAAATTCTGTATAAACATGAATCCCAGTACACAATATGCTGTTTTAAAAGATGTAGTACAGGTGCTTAACGAGCATAAACTTCGTAAACTTGTTATTTTAAATGCTCACGGCGGAAATAGTTTTAAGCCAATGATTAGGGAATTGAGCGTGGAATTTCCGGATGTTTTTATCTGTTCTGTAAACTGGTGGCAATCTGTAGATGCTCATCCGTATTTTCATGAACCCGGAGATCATGCAGGGGAGTTGGAAACTGCCACTGTTATGCACCTGGCCCCAGGTTTGGTACTTCCATTAAACGAAGCCGGAGATGGTGCTGCCAAAACGTACAAAATAAAAGGACTTAAGGATGGTTGGGTTACAGCCCAACGAAAATGGACAAAAGTTACTAAAGATACCGGAGTAGGAAACCCAAAGGCAGCAACTGCTGAAAAAGGTGCTGCTTTTTTTAGTGCAACTACCTCAATGATTTCCGATTTTTTAAAGGAGCTGCATGCAGCAGATTTGAATGATTTTTACGAATAGCCATCTATTGAAGATTTCACTATTCTGTGCAAACAGTTAGTTTTCTTCCAGGTCTGAACTTCGCTCTGCTTTTCCACGAAAATAATTTATTATAGAAGGCGCGGTAAGGCCATGGAGTACAATAGAGAATAAAATGATGTAGGCAGTAATTGCATAGAGCTCATTTTTATGAGTAAAGTTGTCAAATTTTAAAAAGGCCCAGGATAAATAAAAAACCGAACCTATACCACGTATTCCTAAAAAACTGATCGCCAGCTTTTCCTTCATCTTTTCTTTTTTAACAAAAATAAGGGGAACCATACCTGCCAGTGGGCGTATAAGTAGTACAAATAATAAAGCAAAAGTCACCCCTTTCCAGTCGGTTAATGTCAACATACCACTCATAATAGAGCCACCAAAAAGGATAATCCAAACCACAAGTAATAAATGTTCCACTTCGGTTATAAAATCATGAAGTTTCTTTTTGTAGTCGCCGCTTACCTTTTCGTAATATCTTAAACTAAAGCCTGCAAAAAAAACAGCTAAGAATCCGTAGCCATGAAGGAGTTCGCTCAGGCCATAGGTCATTATGGTGAGGGAGAGTGAAAGAAAACCTACAAAGGTCTCAACGCCGGTCACGTGGTGCAACCTGTCAAAAAGATAACCAATAAGCCTTCCAATGGCAAGGCCTATAATTATACCAAGCACGATCCTCAGTAAGAATTCATCCAGGATCCAGCCTGTCAAATCAAATGCTGCCCAACTTCCCGCCTGGGCAACTAAAACGGCCATATAAGAAAAAGGAAAGGCGATACCATCATTTAATCCCGCTTCTGCAGTTAGGGTGAACCTTACGTTATCTTCCGGACTTTTTTCTGCAAGAGGGTCATCCAGCTGAACTTCGGCTGCAAGAACGGGATCTGTCGGGGCCAGTATTGCAGCCAGTAACAGGGAAGACGGTAAGCTGAGTACAAGAAAATAGGATCCCAGCAAATATGCAGAAACCATACATATTGGCATGGTTATAAAAACCAGCAACAGCGGTTTTCGCCAGCTTTTGAGCGTGTAGTGGGATCCAATTTTAAGCCCGGCACCCATGAGAGAAATAATAACTATGGTCTCAGAAAAATACATGAGCCATTCGTCATTCCATATAGGACTAGGCCATCCAAGAGGTATAGCTGCAGCGTATATTCCAAAACCTATGAGCAATAAAATTATTGGGGAACTAACTTTTATCTTCTTGGCAAAAGAAGGCAGCCAGGCCATAATTAGTGTAGCAAATCCAAGTCCTGCAAGAATAAGGTAGTGGTCTTTCATTTATTTCTAAAGCTGTGAAAATAGAATATATTAATCTGCCGCTCAAATTTTTTGCAAAAGCCTAACAATTGTAAAATTCAGATTTGACAGTTTGGAAAACTAACATAACTGGGTTCTAAATATAAATGAAGAAAAGGTAACGTAAAAAAGCGAAGGTAAAGATTAAGGCGTAATATTTTTAAAAGACAGGAAAAGCAAATACGTTACAGAGGAAAATAAATTTTATACAGATATAAAAAAGCCGCCTTCAGTAGGGTGAAGACGGCCGTGTTCTATTGTATAATTTGACCCGATAGCTATTCTTCGGTGGTTAAAGTGTCAATTTCTGTACTGTAACCTGAGGTATCTATGCTGGAAGGAGACATAGGAGCACTGTTAATCTCAGCATCCATTTCCCTAAGGATATCTGCAGCCTGAGTGAAAAAGCCTCCTAGGAATAGATCACGCTCTTCATCGCTGCTGCTCCCTTCGGCCAACTCGTCAAGGTCGGCTCTTAACCCCTGTACTTCGTCTTCCAGTTCCGGATATTGGTCTCTTTGGATTGCCTCAAGGTTGTCAACAACCACTTTGCCGGTTTGCCTTATACTGTCCAGTTGTTGTTGGGGTTCCCACTGGCTAATGCTTTCCATCTCAGGGCCTGGAGTGTGGTTAAGTTCAATTGATTTTTCTTCCACAGCCTCCAGAAGGAGCATCATTGCTTTTTGTTGAGAACGGGGATCATTTCCCAAAACGTCATCATCGTCTCCTCTGTCTACATAATTAAGATATCTTCCTATTGCATTTTCTGGGTAGTCATTTTCAGCATATTCTTCAGTCTCATATTGCTCCAGTTGTTCGATTTGATCGTCATCCTGTGCATCATCATCAGATTCATTTCCGTCTGCCCAAACGAAGAAATAAAGGAGGGCGAGGAGTATTAATATTGCTACTAATATCCACGGCCAAACCGGCTTTTTCTTTTCTACACGTATTTCTGCCATATCATTCTTTTTTAGTTGTTTTTAATTTAGTTCTATTCTAAAATTAAGAAAATTAGGAGAGGGGAAGGATTAAACCTCTACTAAACAATTGTTAATTGTAAGGTTAGGCAGTCCTTCGTTTAATTCTGAAGGTCATAATTTCAATAATCTTGAAATTAAAAAGGCCCTGTGCTAAAGTTATCTTGATGCCTTGAGTATTCAATATTCTGATGTTTACATGATTAAAGTCATGTTTTGAGCGGTTCTGGCTACTTAAATTTATATCCTTAATTACAATACCTCCTATTATGACAGTAGATATTAAATGCGCCGGAGACTCGTGTAACGAAAATCTCTATAGGTACCTTATAAACAGCCTTGTGAAGCTGGAAGCAAAATATAAACAGTTAAAAGGTTCTAAGGTTCTCTTTAACGATATTGAAGATATTGAAGGGAAGCGAAAGAGTTGTGAAATCAAACTAAATGTATCTGGTCGGGAAATTTTTGCTTCTTCTAGGAATACCAATTTTGAATCAGCAGCAAAAGAAACGCTTAAAGTTTTGTATAAGCGCTTACATAACCACTATGAAACGCTAACTGACTAATCTCTATAGAAGGAAGTAAAATTTGTTTAGTTCTCCATAAGAGTGAATCACTAGCTGTAGTGGCTGGATCCCTCTTGCGGATTTAATCGAAAATTGTCATTTTTACAGGGATGTTGAAATAGATTCTTCAGAAGAAAAAGCAAACCTGATATTAAGTAAAAATCAGGCTTCGGTAATCCCACAATTTCCAAATAAAAAGAACAAGAAAAACAAAAGCGACTACAAATTCCATAAACGTAGAAGCCAGAAAACCGATAAAAGATCCGAAAGCGGCCCTTAAAGCGGTTTTTGAATTACTTTTATTTACGAGCTCCCCAATAAAGGCACCCACAAAAGGTCCAATTAGAATTCCGAACGGAATTGGCGCGATAATTCCTGCAATTAAACCAATAGTAGTGCCTATCATACCTGCTTTACTGCCGCCAAAGCGTTTAGTTCCCATAGCAGGAACAATTAGGTCGAGAGCATAAATTATCACAGCGACTATTAGACTTATTACCAGGAACAAGTAGTTCATAGGGACAGACGGTGCCAGGTGGAAAACAAGTAGCCCCAGCCAGCTTATGGGAACACCGGGCAAAACGGGTAAAATACTCCCTATAATTCCTGTGATTATTAAAATAGCGGCAATACTTATAAGTATAATGTCCATTAGTTGTTGAGAGACTTATTTAAGGCTAAAACCTATTTCTCCAGGAGAAGTTTAAAAAATTCTTTCACTTCATCAATGTTTTCCAGGGAATAATCTGCATAAGTTTTATTTCCGTGGTCACCTACCAGAATTCCAAGGCCGTCTTCTACATACTCAAAGGCATCTTCATCTGTAACATCATCTCCAATATAAACTGAAAAATTCTGGTCTTTTTCGCCCAATTGCTGTTTCAGGAACTCTACGGCTTTCCCTTTATGCCAGTCTATTGCGGGGCGAATTTCAATCACCTTTTTTCCATCGGCTTTTAATAATTCCCTATAATCTTTAAGAATTTCAGAAACTCGGTGGTGCACTTCGGAAACTTGACTCTCATTTACCTGACGGTAATGGATGGCGAGCGTGAATTTTTTTCGTTCAAAATCAACTCCGTTTATGTCCTTCAGCTTCTCTCGAAGTACAGGCTCAATTTTGTCAAATATCGGCAGTACTTTTTGTGCTTCGTCATTTTCTTTTAAGAAATTTCCGGGACCCGAAATTTCAAAACCATGGCTGCCGGCATAGTAAAGTTCAGGTAATTTTACACGCTGACTCACATCCTTCATTCCGCGCCCACTCACAACTGCTGTAGGATAAACCCGTGATAACTTATTCACGAGGTCCCGCATTTCTTCAGAAATTGCCGCGTCCTCGTGCTTTTCTACTATAGGAGCCAGTGTTCCGTCAAAATCGAGGAAAAGTAAAGGTTTATTAACTCTGAATTTCTCTTTTAATTCCGCTGCATTTTTAAGCGCAGAGGGAAGTTCGTTTGCCATGTTGTTTGTTTTTAATGTTTGATCTTTTCTGAAGGATGCTTATAAAATTAATTGTTTCCCGAAATGTATACCAAAGCAAGAGGTCGAAAATTGCCATTTTCGGACTTCTATTTGCTTAGTTGTTTTTGCGTTTCCCGTAACTCCTTGTAAAGTCTTTCGGCATCTTCCTTTTTCAAAAGCTCTGTTCCCGGAGAAATTAATGTGGCGCTACCACAGGCAAGACCAAAAAGTACTGCCTCTTCCAGCGACTTTTTATTGGCAAGGCTGTAAACAATTCCAGCAACCATACTATCACCTGCGCCAATAGAGCTGCTCGCTTTAACTTTAGGAGCCGGAAAGTGCTTTATCCCGTTTTTTGTCGCAAGGAAAGCGCCGCCGGGACCAAGGGAATGTACCACCACTTCTACAGGATAATTATCCAGTATTTTCTGAAGCATTTCTTTTCGATGTTCTTCTGTTTCTGCTTTTTGCCCTGTAAGATCCTGAAGTTCGTCCAGGTTAGGCTTTACCAGGTAAGCCCCCTGTTCTAAACCTTCGGCTAAAGCTTTTCCTGAAGTATCCAGGATAAATTTCACCTTCTTTTCCTGCGCTATTCTGGCCACTTTAGCGTAAAAGTTAGTTCCAGCTCCCGGCGGCAGGCTTCCGCTGGCAACCAGGAAGTCGGTGTCATCAAGGCTTTTTTCCAGTTTTTCGAGAAGTGCTGTAGCTTCAGATTCTTCCAGTTCCGCTCCCGGAAAGCCGAATCGGTACAGTTCTCCGGTGGAATTTTCGAAAACCCCGAAATTCTGGCGTAAATCATTCTTTACAGTAAAAGGTTCGTGGTTTATATGCTCATCGTCCAGGAGTTTAGCAAAAATATCACCGGTAAATCCGCCGCAGGTATAGATTGCTTTATTTGGTTGCCCCAAACGGTGCAAAACCCGCGAAATATTTACGCCTCCTCCTCCGGGATCTTTTTTTGGAGACTCAGAGCGCATTTTTACCTCGGGTTCTACCTTTTCTACTTCAGAATAAATGTCCAAAGCGGGATTAGCGGTTAAAGTGACTATTTTTTTCATATTACTTTGTTTCTATACAATCTTGATCTTCAGAATATCTGTTTCGATTTACTCATTTTCCCTAATTTAAATGTTCTTCTACGGAATATCGTATCCTGCTCAATTTTTGGAATTTATTTAACAGGTAGCAAAGAGGTGCAATTTTTTTTTCTACAGACGAAAACCTTTTTTAACTAATTGATTAGTTAAAACTAAATAATTAGTTTATATTAGCACTATAGTACTTTCTAAATTACTATAAGAAGACAGCATTAAGATATGAAGATTATACTATCAGCATTAATTATTTTAATTTCTTTTCAAATTTCAGGTCAGGAATTAAACAAAAGGCAGTTAAGTAAAATCTCAAAATTTGGAATAGACACTTCTAATTTTAATAATGACGAACATCAAATAAATGAAGATTTTAGAAATATTTTAAAAGCTGAGAGGAGACGGAAATCTAATAAAGTAGTAGGGATAGTATTAACTTCTTTGGCTGCAATAAGCATTGGATTAGGCGTTGCGACTTTTGCCACTCCCGTTGAGTCTGAAGGTCACGAAAGTGCTTTTAGAGGTATTATAGGAAGCTTCTTAGTGGGTACAGGTGCAATAGAAGGAGGAATTGGAATTCCACTATTATTTGTTTCAAGAAGGAAAAAACGGCAGAGAAATTTGCTGATAGAAAAATATAAAGATCCTCCAAATAAGTTAGTGATCAATAATAATTTATACAAATAGCGAATAATTTCACATTTATGCTTTACAGATTCTAAAAATTAGTCACAATGAAACAACTTACCAAGGCCGAAGAAGAAATTATGCACGTTCTCTGGAGTTTAAAAGAAGCTAATGTTGCCGCAATAATTGAAGAATTACCGGAGCCAAAACCGGCTTATAACACGGTTTCTACAATTGTAAGGATTTTAGAAAATAAGGAATTTGTAGATCATAGAAAGAAGGGGAAAGGCTATATCTATTTTCCTATAGTGGAGAAGGAGACCTATAGCAATCAAAGCATGAACAAGCTTATCAATAATTATTTTAATGGCTCTTTTAAGAGCATGGTGTCTTTCTTTATGAAGAAAAACGAAATGGGCACCAAAGATCTTGAGGCGATTTTAAAGGAAATCAATAAAAAAGACTCGTAATGCTACACTATATATTACAAATATTATTCTTTCAGCTTTGCTTTTTGCTGGCGTATGAGCTGTTGCTAAAAAAGGAGACTTTCTTTAATTACAACAGGTGGTATTTACTAATTACTCCGGTTCTTGCAATACTTTTGCCACTACTGAAGTTGGATTTTCTCGCAGCAGCAGTGCCTGAAAACGCAAGAATTATGCTTCCGGCGGTAGTAATTGGAGGTGAGACAACTACGGAAACCATGCCCGCGGCAATGGTTACTGCAGAAGAGGCCACAAATATCAACTGGTGGCTGGTAGTTTACGGTATCGGTCTTTCAGTAAGCTTCATCCTGTTTCTGAAAAAATACAATAGCCTGAACAAGATGTTCAGGTTTCGAAAAATTTCAGAAGAAAAAGATTTCAGGATCATTGAGATTCCAGGATCCAATGTGGCCTGTACATTTTTTAGTACTGTTTTTCTGGGCGATCAACTTTCCCAAGAAGAAAAACAGCAGATCCTTTCTCATGAGCTGGTGCATGTAAGACAAAAACACAGTCTGGATTTGATGCTTTTCGAATTACTTAAGATTGTCTTGTGGTTTAATCCGCTCATTTACATCTACCAATCCAGGATTGCCGGCCTGCACGAATTTATAGCCGATGAAGAAGTGGTTAAAGCCGCCGGGAAGAAAAATTATTATGAGCAGCTGCTCAACACCGCGTTTAACACGCAGAGTATTTCATTCATCAATCAATTTTTTAATCATTCATTAATCAAAAAACGAATCGTTATGTTACAAAAATCGAAATCAACAACAGTTTCAAAATTCAAGTTTTTATTCCTCATTCCGCTAATGACCGTAATGCTCACTTATGTGGCATGTTCTGAAGACAAAGCTGCTGAGGAAATTCAGACTCAGCAGGTAACAGAAGGGGTACTTTACCTGGAGGTCAATGACCTTGAAAATTTAACTTCTGAAGAAAGTCAGAAAATGACAGAAGCTATTACGCAAGCCTCTGGCAATCCCGAATACAATATTGTTGAAATTACAGATGGTGATAAATCGGTACGCTGGCATGAAAATCCGGATAAGTCTGAAGCAAATATTACCATGCAAAGAAATGATGACAAAACCAAATCTTCACATATTGATAAAGGGGACCTTCCTTATGCCGTCATAGAAGAAGTTCCGGCCTTTCCAGGATGTGAAGGTATCGAATCCAACGAGGAAAGAAAACAATGTACGTCTCAGAAAATCACGGAATTCCTGAATAATAATTTCAATACAGACCTGGGTAAAGAATTGGGCCTTAAGGGAACAAACCGTGTAATTGTTCAGTTTAAAATAGCTAAAGACGGGACTATACAGAAGGTTAGGTCTCGTGCAGCCGCACCTGAACTTGAGGAAGAGGCCGAGCGCGTCATTAAAAGCCTTCCTGTGATGACTCCGGGAAGGCAGAACGGAGAAGCGGTCGGCGTGATGTATTCGCTACCAATAGTATTTCAGGTAAATGAGTAGGTTCTTCTTTTGTTCATTATTTATTTAACAGCCTGCGGGGCCGGGGCACAAATTCCGGCCCTTGCTATTTCAGATAATTTATATGCGATGGGAAAATATGCTGAAGCTTCCGAAGCAACTTTTCTAAAACTTGCCAAATATTATAGAGCAAATGGGAACTATAAGGCAACGATGGAAAACTACCGGAAGGTTTTAGCTGAAAATCCTAACCGGCTTTTGACTGGACTAAAAATGAAGTATTGAAAACCCTTGATTCATAAAATAACTGTAATGTTGATAGATAAACTTAAAAAAATATTTTACACCTTAATTTTAATTGTTTCATTTTCTGGTTGTAGTCCGAAAATCAGTCAAAATTTTCAAAATAACAGGTACATAAATAATTACAGTTTACATATTATAAATGATTCCCTGGGAATCTATTTTAAAACTCCTGCCGATATTGATTTTGTACGAAGCAGGAAGGAACTAAAGAAAATCATTCAACATTCTTCAATAGACTTTCAGAATAAAATCCTCGCTTACGGTAGAACCAATTTTCCTCCTTACGAATTTTTTGTCACCATCGGAAATAGAAACTTTTCAGATGATAATAAGAATTTAATTGTTTTTGACACCGTATCCAGGGGAAAGAGAATCCATTTTATCGGTAATCCTTTGAACCAAAGCTCGGCTAATCCTTTAAGAAATGATTTGGCCGCTACCTTTAATAGTCTGGAAATTGGTGAGGGATATAGGAAAAATATTACTTCTGTCATGGAGATTGTAAGGAAATACAACGAATCTAATAAATTCTATTATGCTTTAGATCAAATACAGCAATTTCCGGCTTATGATAAAGCTGAAGAATGGACAAAATTTCAAATGGAAATTACCTATGCTTCTTTTTTAGGTGAAAATTTAATCTATAAAGAATTACTTGATCAATATGAGGCTAATTATACTCCTCAGGATTCCGTAAAAAACAAAATCGAAAAGGCCGCCCTCTTTAATACAGAAGCAATAAATTTAATTATTGAAGAAGCCGGCCGGCATAAAGTTGTGATGATTAATGAGAATCATTTTTATCCCAATCATAGGCTGCTCCTTTTAGAAATATTGCCAAAACTAAAGGAAATAGGCTACAATAAGCTAGCTCTGGAAGGTCTGGGAGCCAACCAGGATAGCATATTAAATCAGGAAGGGGGATATCCCACATTAAAAACCGGATTCTACACCAGTGAACAAAATTTCAGCAACTTAATTAGAGAAGCAAAATCTTTGGGTTATGAATTTGTAGCTTATGATGACATTAGTGCAAAAAATCGTGAAGTTAGCCAGGCAAAGAATCTTTTTGAAAAAACACTTGAAAAACACCCCAGGGATAAAGTTTTGGTTCTGGCAGGGATTGCCCATATCCTTGAAAAACCTACTAAGAATGGCAATAGTCGCATGGCTACAGTGTTGAAGAGCCAATACAAAATTGATCCCTTAACCATTAGTCAGACCCACCTGAGCTACTACCGCAAATATTTTGATGAAGATTATATCTTATTGAGCAGTAATGATTTGAGTGACTATCGTTTAAGGTCTGTAGATTATCATTTACTAAATAACAAATCTTTAGATTTTTCTCTGTGGGAATCAAATTTTAAATATAAAAATGAGCATGATTTTGATGTGCAGGTTGCTCTTTTTTACGCCAGCGAATTACTTTATAAAACCGATTATCACAATAAGGTTCCTTATTTTACTACTATAGTCAAAAAGGGTGAAACGGTTAATTTGCCGGTCAAATCCGGAAAGGAAATTTATTTATACAGCTACGACAAGAATGGGAACAGGATAGATAAAACTGTATTAGGTTCTTCGGGTAATAGCTAATAAGCTTAAAGTTTAGTGGTACGTTACATTTACATTTCCGGCTTTAACCTCATTTTCATTACTTTTGCTCAAAGTCAATCGCCAATTTGTAATGAAAAGAAGTTTACTGCTAATTTTAAGTTTTCTTATTTTAACTTCCTGTAATTTCGAGACAAAAAAGATTTCTTCGGAAGAGGTTCTGGACCAGGAATCCAAAATGCTCAACTGGAAAGAAGTCGACGAATACCCGGCATTTGAAGACTGCCAGCAGGAAACAGAATTAGCACAGGCGAAAAACTGTTTCGAAAGGAAAGTCGCTGAAAATATCTACGCTTACCTTGCCAAACAACAGCCGGTGGTTACAGAGAGTATAGACGACACCTTGTTTTTATACCTGGAAGTAAGCAAAGAAGGCAGACCCCGGTTGGATTCAATTGCGGTAGATACCACGGTTACAAATCAGTTACCAAAAATTAAAGAATGGCTTTACCAGAGTATCGATTCCCTTCCCAAAATTTATCCGGCCAGCAAACGTGGCATTCCGGTAAAAACAGCTTTTAAAATGCCGATTTTAGTCAAAGCAGAATAATTCAACAGATAATTGTTCCCCTACGCCGGAGGGGTGTCCGAAGGACGGGGTGGAAGTTAGCTATTGCGTATCTCCTACTGCCACATTCCATTTTCTTACACTCCATTCTTTTACTAGTCCGTTTTTAATATATGGATCTTTTTCAGCGAATGTTTTTGCCGCAGCATTATCTAGAGCTTTAAAAATCAGCAATGCCTCATCTGCAGGATCGTCCATGGCTCCGGCTAAAACAAGCGTTCCGGTTTGGGCAGTTTCCTTTGCCAAATTTAAATGTTCAGTACGGTATTTCCCGCGATCTTTAAGATAATTTTCCTGAAGCTGATATTTTAAGACGTAATAATTCATAGCTTTTTTTTGACAATCTACGGAATATTGGTAAAAGAGTGAAGGAGTGAAAAGTAATTGTTTAAGGATGCGGGGTCTGCGAAAATCTACGTTCTCTGCGGGAGATTTTTTGTGAGAGATTCTATTCGCGAATTGGTGGTTTAAGAAATTTCACTAGTAAATGAGTAAATGAGTAAAAAGTAATTCTTAAGAAGACTGGTGTCTGCGGCAATCCCGTTCTCTGCGGGAGATCTTTTGGGAAGAGATATAGAACACCTATAGCTTGAAGCTAAGCAAATTTTAAAATTGGAACCAAGCCTTCTTAAAAACTTGCTCTTTTTATAATAAATTTTGCCACATAACACTTTTGTTATAATTTTGTATAATGAAGTCGGATGCTTTAATAAAAGTTATAAGGAAAGACGGATGGTACTTAGTTAGAACAAAAGGCAGCCATCACCATTTTAAGCATCCGGTCAAAAAAGGAATTGTGACCATACCACATCCTAAAAAAGATATTCCGAAAGGAACGTGTAATTCAATTCTAAAGCAGGCTGGACTTAAGTAGTGCGGCCAATAAAAAATAGTGGTGATGAAAAACGCAGTAAAGGTTTATGTGGAGAAAGCAGAGGATGGAACGTATTGGGGGAGTACCCAAAATATTCCAGGCGGAGTATCGGCCTATGGAGAATCTCTGGAAGATTTAAAACTAAATTTAAAAAAAGCCTTTGCAGATTATCTGGAAGTGTCTGAAGACCTGGAAGAGGATTGGCTTGGGGACGTGAAAGCAATGGACGGTTTCGAATATAATTTAGATATTCCTTCCTTTTTCAAGCTTTTGCCGGTAAAAATTTCTGCTATTGCCGAAAAAGCAGGAATTAACGCTTCTTTAATGAGACAGTATGCTACCGGAAAAGCCAATGCTTCTGAAGAACGAGCCAAACAAATCGAAAAGGCCATCCATGAGCTTGGGGAAGATTTGCTGTCTGTTTCTCTTTAAAAAAGGAAAAGAGTGAAAGAGTAAAAGAGTGAATGGAATTAGTCAACCTCACGGCCGGGATTTCATAAGCGGTATTAATTCCAAATTTGTCATTAAGAATAGTAACTTAAAGCTTACTGCCTACAGCTTAAAGCTATAAAGAAGCATTCAGCTCCTAAACCTTCTTCCTTTCCATTCAAATCCAGAAAACAGCGATTTTAAGGCTACAAATCCGGAAAAGAAGGGATAAACAATACTGCACCAAAAGTAATTGCGCATCAGGAGTTCTTTTTTAAAGAATTTCGCAGCCAGGAAGATCAGGATAAAGTCGGCGTTAAATTTTAGCAGGAAAATTATAAGAATCGGCTGTTCCGGAAGTTGTTCAAAAAGCACCAAAAATGCCGCTACAACTAGCGAGACATTCATTAGCAGAACACTGAATCCGGCAAACCTCGAAAATGTAGATTTATAGGCAGTGGCTTTTGCGGCCCAGCGCACCCGCTGCGAGATAAGCTGAGGCAATGTCTGCTGAGGTTTTGTTGCTACAATGGCTTTTTCGGACTTTAAAAATTCAACTTTCAGTTTTTTTTCCTGAAATTTCTGAAGTAAAAAAATATCGTCCCCACTGGCGATTTTATCGTTTCCGGAAAAACCTTCCGCAGCCAGAAAAGCCTCTTTTTTATAGCACAAATTCGCGCCGTTGCACATAAAAGGTTGTTCTATCCCAAATGCGCCAACGGTGGTGGCCTGCAGGCTCATAAAATCCAGCTCTTCAAACTTCTGAAACAGCTTTTTGTATTTAGAATTCCTAAAACCAACAGGTGCGCAAATCATATCGGCATCAGTTTTTAGGATAAAATCGTTAAAGGTTTGTAGCCAGAGTTTAGGCACAACACAATCGGCGTCTGTGGTGACTATATACCGATAATTGCCATTTTCGATGCCCCGCTTTAACGCGTCCTTTTTTGGTGACCCTGTCAATAATTCGTTGTCAAGAATGCTAATCTTCAGGTTTGGGTGTTCGAGCTGAAATTCTGAACATATTTTGACCGAATCATCTTCAGAAGCATCATTAATCAGTAAAATTTCAAATTTAGAAGCCGGATATTTCAGTTTGGAAAGCGATTCTAGTAAATCCGGAAGGTTTTCAGTTTCATTTCTGAAAGGAACTATAATGGAAAAGCCAATTTTCGGCTCAAAATGTTCAGTTTTAAATTCAGGAACCTGGTTCCAGCCGTAAATAAGGGTGATTATCAAAACCAGGTAACAAACTGCGATAAAAATAAAGATACTTAGCAGCATTTGGCAATTTTTAATGCGGGTCTAAAAATAGGGGTAACAAAACAGAATTCCTTAGCTTTGTGAAGCTGTTCGAAAATACACAATTTCCCACAGCCTCACCCCGAAAAGAGCAATTTTGAAGAGCGAAAGAATAATTTTAGGTATAGATCCGGGAACGACAATTATGGGTTTCGGACTCATAAAAGTGGAAGATAAAAAAATGCAGTTTTTGCAACTGAATGAGCTTCAGCTTCAAAAATACGACGATCCTTACGTGAAGCTGAAATTGATTTTTGAGCGTACGATAGAACTTATCGACACCTTTCATCCTGATGAAATTGCGATTGAAGCGCCGTTCTTCGGAAAAAATGTACAATCTATGCTGAAGCTGGGCCGGGCGCAGGGAGTGGCGATGGCAGCGGGTCTTTCCCGGCAAATCCCAATTACAGAATATCTTCCGAAGAAAATTAAAATGGCCATTACCGGCAACGGAAATGCCAGCAAAGAGCAGGTTGCCAAGATGCTTCAAAGTTTGCTTAACCTGAAAACTTTACCAAAAAACCTCGACTCAACCGACGGACTAGCAGCTGCGGTTTGCCATTTTTACAATTCCGGCAAAGTTGTGGGTGGAAAAAGCTACACCGGCTGGGCTGCGTTTGTAAAACAAAATCCGGGGAAGGTGAAATAATTTGAAAATGTGCCAATTTGAAGATTTGAAAATGAATTTCACATTGCCTTTTTTTCACATTAAGAAAATAATTTCCTTAACCCCGGAAGGGGGAATAGCTCCTGGGAATAAGAAGAAATATTCATGAAAACGGCAGCCAATAAGAGTATCAATGATAAGCTCCTCCCCTCCGGGGAGGTTGGGAGGGGATTCGGTATTTACATCCATATTCCTTTTTGTAAGCAGGCCTGTCACTACTGCGATTTTCATTTTTCGACTTCTATGAAGAAAAAAGATCAGTTGGTGGATATGCTTTGTCGGGAGCTGAAACTTCGGAAAAATGAACTTCCGGAGAAGGAAATCAGGACAATATATTTTGGCGGCGGGACTCCGAGTTTACTGACTTCGGAAGAACTTCAGCAGATATTTACTACAATTTTTACCAATTATCGTGTTGCTAAAAATCCTGAAATTACTCTGGAAGCCAATCCAGACGATCTTTCCGAAGAAAAATTGAAAATGCTGAAAGCTTCAAAAATTAACCGACTCAGTATTGGCGTACAGTCATTTTTTGAAGAAGATTTAAAGCTGATGAACCGCGCACATAATTCCGAAGAAGCTTTGAAAAGCATTCAGCTGGCGACAAAACATTTCGAAAACATTTCTATAGATTTAATTTACGGAATTCCGGATATGAGTGCAGAAAGATGGCAACAGAATCTGCAAATCGCCCTGGATCTTGGTGTGCCGCATATTTCCAGCTACGCGCTTACGGTAGAACCTAATACGGCGCTGCATAAATTTATCGAAAAGGGGAAAATAAAACCAGTAGACGACGAGGCTGCAAAGGCACATTTTGAGATTATGGTGCGCATGCTTAAAAATGCCAATTTTCGGCATTATGAATTTTCGAACTTCGGGAAAGAAGGTTATTTTTCGCAAAATAATACGGCGTACTGGCTGGGGAAATCTTACCTGGGAATTGGCCCCTCGGCACATTCGTATGACGGAAATTTCAGAAAATGGAATGTGAGCAATAATTCACTTTACATAAAAGCACTGGAAAAAAATGAACTTCCTATGGAAACGGAAGAGCTAACGATTACAGATAAGTACAATGAATATGTAATGACGCGGCTGCGAACGCAGTTTGGAGTAAATATTACTGAAGTGGAAGAATTCTTTGGTGCAAAATATAAAACTCACTTTCTTAAAAATGCAGTGGTGCTGCAAAAAAAGGAACTGCTTGAAAATAGAAACCAGGTGTTGCATGTTTCTTCCAAAGGCAAATTTCTAAGTGACGGGATTGCTTCAGATTTGTTTTATCTTGATTAGTGAAAAGTGAAAAGTGAAAAGTGAAAAGTGAAAAGTGAAGAGTGAAAAGGAAAAGAAACTTTCCACTTTCCTCTCTTTTCAAACCCGCCCTTCGTCAAGCTCAGGGGGACATTAAATTCCATACTTTCAAATTTGACTAAGACTGAAAACCCACAACTCACAACCGAATTCCGGCCTTAATTCAAAATTTAAAATTCATCATTTAAAATAGTGAAAAAGCTTCCCTAATTTAGCCATATGAAGGCAAAAATTGATCATGATGCTAAAACCTACACTATCGACCTGTCGAAGCCGCTGGATATTTCTATAGGTTTACGCGGGGACAGTAAGAATCCGGGTGCCTGGTATCTTTCGGCGCCCCAGATAAATCCGGTAAGAGATGGGGATTTTGTTGGGAAAGTGAGTGAGGGAGCTTCGGTTAATTTCAACAATATCCGGTTCAATCCGCATGCGCACGGCACTCATACCGAATGTGTGGGGCACATCTCCCGGGAATTTCACAGCATTAATCAAATCCTGAAAAAATTCTTTTTTACAGCTAAATTAATTTCCGTAGAACCCGAAAAAAGAGGAGAGGATTCAATAATTACTGAAGAGCAATTAAGGTCGAAAATTGCCAAAAATGAAGCCGAAGCTCTGGTCGTTAGAACACTTCCCAATTACATAGAAAAGCGGAGCAGAAAATATTCCAATACCAACTGGCCGTACCTGGAAGAAGCTGCAGCGCGGTATATTAGGGAATGCGTAGTGCAACATTTGCTTATCGATTTGCCTTCTGTAGATAAAGAACGTGACGGCGGTAAATTGCTGGCGCATAAGGCCTTCTGGAATTACCCGAAAAATACCCGAACGGACGCTACAATCACCGAATTTATATATGTTTCCAACAATATTACAGACGGGGAATACCTGCTCAACCTGCAAATTGCCTCTTTTGAAAATGACGCTTCCCCGGCAAAACCGGTTTTATATAAAATTCAGCACTAATGAAAATTACCTTACAATTCGAAGAAATGGCGATGCTCGCGCTTGGCATTTACGCCTTCAGCTTTCTGGGACTTTCCTGGTGGTGGTTTGTCGGACTCTTTTTTGCGCCAGATTTTGGAATGCTGGGGTATGTGGGAGGAAATAAATCCGGAGCTTTCTTTTACAACATTTTTCATCATAAAGGGCTGGCAATTTTGCTGTGGATCGTGGGTTTCGCTTTGCAAAACGTAATTTTACAATTAATAGGATTAATTTTGTTTTCACATTCGGCTTTTGATCGTATTTTAGGCTATGGCCTCAAGTATGAAAAAGGCTTTAAATTCACACATCTGGGAGAAATTGGTAATTAATTATGGAGCTTTTATTTATCGGGCTGGCCGTGGGTGCGGTGGTTGCGTATTTTATTTTTGCAAAATTCAACAGTAACCGTTCAAAGGAAAATACCAGCGAGCAGTCGGTAGTGTTAATGGATAAAATCCGTAGCGTTTGCAAGTTTATTACGGTAGAAGGCGATTTCGCTGAGATTTACCACTACGAGAATCTAAAGGAAAGGTATGTAAGCCTTTTCCTTGGAAAGAAAAAAGCTATTATCCTTATTAATGCCAAGGCGCATATTGGTTTCGATTTAAGTAAAATAAGTATGGAGAGCGATACTGAATCGAAACGGATCATTCTTACTAATTTTCCGCAGCCGGAATTGCTTACCGTAGAAACAGATTTCAAGTATTACGACAAACGTGAAGGCTGGGCGAATCCTTTTACCACCTCAGATTTAACCGATATTAACCGCGATGCAAAAAGACATATTGTAGATAAAATCCCGGAAAGCGGACTTTTTGAGCAGGCTAAAAAAGAAGCTTTGGGCACAATCCTGCTTATGGAAAAAATCGTGGAAACCATCGGCTGGAAACTGGATTATACGGCACTTACCTTAAAAAAGGCCGAAGATAATAAGAAATTGAAGTCATAGGTTGCGCTCTTAAAACCTGGCAATATGAACATCGAAACCTTTAGAAATTACTGCCTCACCAAAAAAGCGGTGACCGAAGAACTTCCTTTTGGACCCGATAATCTTGTTTTTAAGGTTATGGGCAAGATGTTTGCATTGGCTTCTCTGGATGAAATTCCGTTAAGAATAAACCTAAAATGTGACCCTGAAAGAGCGCTGGAATTGCGGGAACAACATGAAGAAAATATCTTACCGGGCTATCACATGAGTAAGAAGCATTGGAATACGTTAATTTTAGACGGTAGGCTAAGGCCTGAAATGATCTTTGATTTAATCACTCATTCCTATGATCTCGTTGTGACGGGACTAACCGGAAAACAACGAAAAGAACTGGAAAATTTAGAATGAAAAATACTTTAGAATTTTATACTCATCAAAAAAGTAATCACGAGCAGCAGTTAGCTGTACTTTCCAAAAAACTATTGTTTTCCAGCCTTATCAGGCTGCTGGTTTTCCTGGCGATTTGCTTCGGAATCTATTATTTCTTCGGGAATATAAATGCAATGGTTCCGGTAATTATCGGCGGGATCGCGATCTTCCTATTTCTTGTTTCCAGGCATAGCGATATTAAAGAAAAGAGCGATAAACAGAAGGAACTTATCAGGATCAACGAAACCGAAATTGATATTTTAAAGACGCGAAACTTTCAGGATTTACCTTCAGGAAGTGAATACGACGATCCTGAACATCCTTACAGTCAGGATATTGATCTTTTTGGAAGAGGTAGTTTTTTTCAATATCTCAACCGTACTGCTTTGCACGAGGGAACCAAAAAACTGACGGGAATACTGAAAGAAAATTCCATTGAAGGTATAGAACATAAGCAGGAAGCTGTAAAAGAACTCAGTGAAAAGGCGGTTTGGCGGCAGGAATTTACTGCATTAGCAAGACTGGTAAAAACCGAGACCGCATCTGCGACGGTCCTGGACTGGTTCAGGAATTACCGGTTTTTCGTACCTGCAATAATGAAATGGCTACCTCTGGTCTTCAGCATCATATCGATAATTGCCATTTTAGCCTATGCGCTGGATTTCATCAAAGGAATTCACCTGCTGTTGTGGTTTTTGGTGGGGATTCTCGTTACGGGATATTTTCTGAAGAGGATAAATTTGCTTTCCGGCAGTGTGAGCAAGGTTCAGGATACTTTTCACCAGTATCACAGGCTGCTGGGGCTTATTGAAGATGAAGAATTTACTTCTGAAATCCTCAAAAAGAACCAAAATATGATCCGTTCTGAGAAAGAAAAGGCTTCAGCGATCTTCAGGAAGTTTTCCAAGGCTATTGATGCTTTCGATCAGCGGAATAATATGTTATTCGGCTTTTTTGCCAACGGATTTTTGCTCTGGGATTTACAGCAGTCTTATAAGTTGGAGCGCTGGATTGGCAATTATCGGCAAAATGTGGAGAACTGGTTCGAAATTATAGAATTTACCGATGCTTATAATTCGCTGGGCAACTTTGCTTTTAACCATCCGCAGTATGTTTTTCCGAAGATTAATAGTGAGAATTCGGGGATTGTAGCAAAAAACCTTGCGCATCCGCTTCTAAACCCTGAAAAAAGAGTTGCGAACGATTTTAATATTAATAATGAAGAATTTTTTATCATTACCGGGGCAAATATGGCCGGGAAAAGTACTTTTTTGCGTACCGTTTCCCTGCAAATTGTGATGAGCAATATTGGGCTGCCGGTCTGTGCTGAAGCATGTACGTATTCGCCGATTAAATTGATTACCAGCATGCGCACCAGCGATTCGCTTAATGATGATGAGTCTTATTTCTTTTCTGAATTAAAACGACTGAAGTTTATTGTAGACAAAGTAAAAACTGACCGCTATTTTATCATTCTGGACGAAATCCTGAAGGGCACGAACAGTACCGATAAAGCTACAGGAAGTAAAAAATTCGTGAGGAAACTGGTAAAATCCCATTCCACCGGAATTATCGCTACCCACGACCTGAGCCTTTGCGAAATTTCTGCGGAATTACCAGAGGTGAAAAATCACTACTTTGATGCTGAAATAATTAACGACGAACTTAATTTCGATTACCAGTTTAAAGACGGAATTTGCCAAAATATGAACGCCTCATTTTTGCTTAGAAAGATGGAAATTGTAGACGACTAGTGGTTTGTAGTTTGGAGTTCTTTGTTCGGAATTCCGTTGTCACCCTGAGCTTGACGAAGTGTGAAATGGGATTGGCTTCGCACGCTCAGCCTGATTCATCAAATGACAACTAAGAACCGACAACCGATAAGAACAACAAACATTAAACGACAAACAACGAACAAAAACATTGGATTCATTAACACAAATCGTATTAGGAGCTTCTGTAGGAGAAGTGGTACTGGGCAAGAAAGTCGGCAACAAAGCTATGCTTTACGGTGCTATTGCAGGCACAATTCCAGATCTGGATACCTTTGTGGGCTACTTTACCGATACAATTACGGCTATTGAAATCCATCGTGGCTTTAGTCACTCCATTGTATTCTCGATTCTTTTTGCGCCTGTTTTCGGCTGGTTAATTTCAAAGATTGAAAGAAAATCTGAGGCCAATTGGAAAGACTGGTCCAGGTTGATGTTCTGGGGTCTGGTCACGCATCCGTTACTCGATGCACATACCACGTGGGGAACTCAGCTCTTCTGGCCACTGGATTTACGGCTGGCATATAAGAATATATTTGTGATCGATCCGCTTTATACGCTTCCATTTCTCGTGTTTCTTATTCTTGCAATGCGGAAAAAAAGAGCTTCTCCTGAAAGGCGTAAACTTAATTATTGGGGACTTCGTATAAGCAGCTTTTACTTACTGGTGGTTACTTTAATGCTGAAGGCTTATACCTTCGGAAAATTTACAGATTCTTTGGACAACCAGGGAATTGCCTATGAAGATATCGAAACAAAACCGGCTCCCTTAAATACTATCCTCTGGACGGCGAATGTCAAACTGGAAGATAAATTTCTGATTGGCGATTATTCTCTTTTTGATTCGCAGCCTGTTCAGTATTACGAATATCCCAAAAATCATCATTTATTGGGCGATTTAAAAAATGATAAAAATGTGCAACGGCTTATCGATATCAGTAATGGCTGGTACACTATTTCAGAAAAAGACGGAAAATTGTTTTTTAATGATCTCCGTTTTGGAACATTAAGCCTTGCTTCCAAAGATGAAAACTTCGTGTTTAGTTACGAACTTATTCCGGAGAATGGAACGATAAGAGCCAGGGAAGTGAAAAAGGGCAGGAGCGATGCTAAAAAGTTACTGGCAGACCTGGGAGAACGGATTTTAGGGAATTGAGTTTTGAAGTGGAGAGTGGAAAGTTCAGAAGAATTTAAAATTACGAAGATTAATTTTCAGAAACGCGAATTTTAAAGTCTATAGGCATACTCTAAAAATGGCAATTTTCGACAATCATTAGGTGATTTGGAAATTATAAAAGTACTGGAAACCTATAATTGCCACTTAATTATGGATAAAACAATAAATTCTTAAAATAGAACATTAAAATGCAATTAAGTTCCTCTGATTTTTTCTTTTGAAGAGGGAACATTTTTGGATATAGCTTCTACAACTTTCGATATAGGAAGAACTTCAATAATCTTCTTTATAAAATTTCCAAAAGCTTCTAGATTTTTAATTGGTATTAATGTTAAATAAACCGTTAGAAAGACCACCACTACCAGACAACAAATCAGAAAGATCATTAAATATAAGTTCATATTATTCTATTTTTCAATAATGATAAATTGAGAAAGGTTTTATAAATAGACTATAATTACTAATACCTTTAAAGATTATTAAACCATTCAAAGGACATCCATTCCTTTATCTACAACGAAGGTATATTAAGTGCTGAAAAAAAGGTGTGACAAACAAATTGTGTATGCGTAGTTACCACTAACTTGAATTTTATTGCAGAAATTTTTCGAATGAGAGGTTTAAAAAGAGCGACATACAGGTGGAAATTTAATCTTTCAGAGTCACAAATTTTAAACTTTAAAGCCATCTTCTTAAAATGGCCATTTTCGACATTCATGTGATTTAGAAATTATAAAGTACTGGAAACTTAGTGCTTTCAGTTTGTAGCATTTTCCGTAAACAAACCTGTTGTAAGTTTATCGTAAAAATCTATCCGATTCATTTACTTTTGCGTATTCAAATCAAGAAATGGAATTACAGGAACAATTACAGCAAAGAAGCGGCTCCAGGTGTGAGTTGTGTGGAAATACTAAAAATCTTCAGGTTTACGAAGTACCGGCGTCTCCGGTAGAAGGTGAAGAAGGGTGTATTCTGGTTTGTTCCACCTGCCTGGAACAAATTGAAGATTCTGAAAAAGTGGAGCCGAATCACTGGCGTTGTTTAAATGACAGTATGTGGAATACGGTTCCTGCAGTTCAGGTAGTTTCGTGGCGAATGCTTAACCGCTTACGTGCTGAAGGATGGCCGCAGGATTTACTGGATATGATGTATATGGACGAAGATCTAAAAGCCTGGGCAAAATCTGGTGAAAGTTCTGATGAAAAAGCTGAAGAAATTGTGCATAAAGACAGCAACGGAGTGGTAATAGAAGCTGGAGACACAGTTGTTCTCACCAAAGATCTTAATGTAAAAGGATCCAGCATTACCGCCAAACGGGGTACTGCGGTGCACAGGGTTTCGCTGGTGCATGATAATCCGGAGCAGATTGAAGGAAAAGTGGAAGGACAACAAATCGTGATCCTGACGAAATTTGTCAAAAAAGTCTGACGATTGCATAAGAAACCTCACAGGTTTTTAAAACTTGTGAGGTTTAACCTACTTATATGCATTATTCCTCCTCTTTCAGAGCTGTAAAGTATTTATAAAAATATGGAATGGTTTCAATTCCTTTCAGGTAGTTCCAGATTCCAAAATGTTCATTTGGAGAGTGGATGGCGTCGGTGTCGAGTCCGAAGCCCATCAGGATAATTTTGCTTTTCAGCTCTTTTTCAAATAAAGAAACTATCGGAATACTACCGCCACTCCTTTGCGGAATTGGAGTCTTGCCAAATGTTTGTTCATAGGCTTTACTGGCTGCCTTAAAACCATCATTATCGATAGGCGTTACATAGGCATACCCACCATGATGAGGTTTTACTTGCACCGTAACCGCATCGGGCGCAATTTTTTCAAAATGCCTTTTGAAAAGGGCGGTAATCTCTTTCCAATCCTGATCTGGCACCAGTCGCATCGATATCTTAGCAAAGGCTTTTGCGGGAAGCACCGTCTTCGCGCCTTCGCCAATATAGCCACCCCAGATTCCGTTTACATCCAAAGTTGGGCGAATAGAAGCTCTTTCGAGAGTAGAATAACCG
>NZ_JAVRHP010000359.1:0-237 GCF_031846505.1 Autumnicola edwardsiae | reverse complement strand
GCTTCGAAAACTGCGACCGTTACTGTTGAAGACGATATTGCTCCCACAGTAAGAACCCAAAACATAACGGTTCAACTCGACGCTAACGGCAACGCGACAATTTCAGCTGAAGATATTGACAATGGTTCTGGCGATAATTGCCAAATTCAGAGTCGCTCCTTAAATATTACCAATTTCAACTGTAGCAATGTTGGATACAATTCCGTAGAACTTACAGTAACTGATGTTAATGGAAAT
>NZ_JAVRHP010000358.1:0-241 GCF_031846505.1 Autumnicola edwardsiae | reverse complement strand
CAGCCTGTGTTCAACTACTTGCAAGCCAGTCTGATTATTCAAAACGCCTATGTGCCATTTGTGCCGACTTATGTAAAGCCTGTGCTGATGAATGTGCAAAGTTTGACAGTGAAGTTTGCCAGCAATGCGCAGAAAAATGTCGAACCTGTGCCGAAAGCTGTAAAGAAATGGCAGCTTAAAAAAAATGTAAAAAAATTTTAAAAGGAGCGGCTAAAAAGTTGCTCCTTTTTTTTAATAAAGA
>NZ_JAVRHP010000357.1:0-242 GCF_031846505.1 Autumnicola edwardsiae | reverse complement strand
TTATGAAAGATAACCTTATTGAATACCTAAGATACAAAAACGAAAAAAGCCAATCTGAATCAGACCGACTAACAAAAGAAATTCTTAAAAGGAGTAGGGATTATAAAAACAAAGAAGATTTTAAACAATCTTTAGAAGAAATCATTTCCGAAATAAAATAAATCCCAAAAAGTAAATATTATGAAAAGCGATCTTACAGAATATCTTGAAAAGGAAATTGAAAAAAACAGAATTACCATAAA
>NZ_JAVRHP010000356.1:0-245 GCF_031846505.1 Autumnicola edwardsiae | reverse complement strand
CCTTATTAAAAAAAGGAGCAACTTTTTAGCCGCTCCTATTGGAAAAAAAAATCCTACAACTGTTTTTTAAGCTGCCATTTTTTTACAGCTCTCGGCACAGGCATTGCATTTTTCTGCGCATTGCTTGCAAACTTCACTGTCAAACTTTGCACATTCATCAGCACAGGCTTTACATAAGTCGGCACAAATAGCACATAGCCGTTTTGAGTAATCAGACTGGCTGGCTAACAGCTGGACGCACGCAC
>NZ_JAVRHP010000355.1:0-246 GCF_031846505.1 Autumnicola edwardsiae | reverse complement strand
ATTAATATTGAGTAGGGTCAGTGTTACTTCTTATTGCTGATTCGGCACTTGTTTTTTTATCTTTTTCCCAACTTCTTTTCCTCAACAAAATTTTCGGTTAAACATAAAAAGTTTAAACCTTTTAAGTGAACAAAACAAAAAAGGGGTTTTTCCCCTTGTAGAGATTTTAGCTTCAAAGTAAATTTACACTGTCATTTTAGTGGATCTAAAATGTTTTGGGGACAAAAAAGTGCTGTTGAGGCGGAG
>NZ_JAVRHP010000354.1:0-247 GCF_031846505.1 Autumnicola edwardsiae | reverse complement strand
GCTATTAACATGACCCTTTTGTTATTTTCAATAACCATAATATATGCTGCAAAATCAAGGTAGAAAGTCAGTGAGAATTGATATCAGTTAGTCCTTGAATTTTTCAAAATATTGTAGATCTACCTCATAAATCGTCTTAGGCTTAACCCCTAGTTCAACTTTTTCAAACATTTGAACAAGCTTTTTTCCATCTACTAATTCTATTTGAGGTGCTCCGTCTCTATTTGCTTCTTTTTCTGCATCATTT
>NZ_JAVRHP010000353.1:0-248 GCF_031846505.1 Autumnicola edwardsiae | reverse complement strand
TTTATTTTCTTCAAAATCTGTTTGTCTTGTAAAGCACTTTATTCCACTTCTAAACTGTGCTAATTAATGTCCAGCGCAGGAGTCTCAAATTAAAAAATCAGGGTAACCCTTTCAATTATAACGCTTTCCGACTAATTTCTTACATAAATATTTACGCTATTACACTTTAACTAAAATCCAGGTGTTTCGTCTAAAATATAAAATTTGTACATTCTTTCTTCTTATATTCGGTATACCATAGCATAAGT
>NZ_JAVRHP010000352.1:0-249 GCF_031846505.1 Autumnicola edwardsiae | reverse complement strand
GCCACTTCTTTACCTTTATCAACATATTTCTCGATAAGCTGTGCCTGTTTTCCCCAGGCCACTACATTGTGCCAGTCGGTTTGTTGAATTTTCTCTCCTTCCTTGTGATAGTATTCATTGGTAGCCAGTGAAAAACTGCTTACTTTTTTACCACTTTCGAAGTTTTTAATTTCAGGGGCATTCCCCACGTTTCCGATTAACTGTACTTGATTTCTTAGATTACTCATAATTAAAAGATTTAGATACCTG
>NZ_JAVRHP010000351.1:0-250 GCF_031846505.1 Autumnicola edwardsiae | reverse complement strand
GACATCTACAAAACCTTTCAGGACATAAAAAACCGCAAGAATAGCAGGACACTTTTTCTTGATGATCTTTCTGCCTCGCTACTCATAGAAATGGATAAGCGCGAGGAATAAGAGGCACCTTATTTCTCTTTAAAAAGACAGTAGTACGGTTGACCTACGGTTCTATGTTTTTGGAAGAATTCTTTATATAATCTAATGTAGTTTAATACAATATTTCCAATCTAGAACCATTTGATTACTATTTAAAAAT
>NZ_JAVRHP010000350.1:0-251 GCF_031846505.1 Autumnicola edwardsiae | reverse complement strand
GTAGCGGAAGGGGCAAAGGAACATTTCTTTAATCAATATAAGGATGCCATCACACCTGAGAAAGTTGTCAAAGAAATTGATAACAATACCGCCAAGCTCAAAAAGAAAGAACCGAAATTTTATTCCATAACGGTCAGCCCTTCCAAATACGAATTAAAACGCCTGCAGAACAGTAGCGCAGATTTAAAAAGGTATACCCGGGAACTGATGAAAGATTATGTTGCCTGCTTTAACCGGGAAATAGACGGAAG
>NZ_JAVRHP010000035.1:0-32708 GCF_031846505.1 Autumnicola edwardsiae | reverse complement strand
GTTGAGAAGAGCTTTCCTTAAATTGTATTTCTTTTATATTCATTCAGATATTTTTTTGATAGAGGAGGCTAAATCTTCCCAGTAATTTTGCATTTTTTTAAGTGTATTTTTTCCTGTTTCTGTTAGAGTAAAATATTTTCTCGGAATTCCTGATTCCTGTTCTACCCACTTGGAAGTAACAAGGTCTTCCTTTTTTAATCTATTCATTAACGGATAAAAGGTTCCTTCCGCAATTTCAATTTTGGTTAATTTTTTTACTTCTTCAATGAATTCATAACCGTAGAATTCATTATTTCTCAGAACATTTAAGACAATGAAAGTTAAGGTGCCTTTCTTGACTTGAGATTTCCATTTTTCGACAAAAATTTTATTCATGATGTAAATGTATAACAAAATACATAGTATAACAATGTATTATTATAAAAAATATATTGAGGTCTCAAATCTCAATAAAAAATAGCGTACAACAATTTATGTAAGTGTGCTGATGATGAGCTTGAATTGCGCCAGGAAAATCAGGCGCGGCAAACACTCATAAAGTTTGCGACTTGAGACTGGTTATAAAAAAGATCTGGAAAATTGTTAGCTTAAGAAACGTTTACTAACTGACCTTGTTAATTTCCTAATATATATTTTCTATAAAATTTAGGATCTACAGTTCTCCAATAAATGGAATAGAATTCTTTTTTATTTTCGTCGTTATTCCGAATCAATTCTGTAAAATATTCTGTTATTTCATTTCTCAACTTTGAGTTCACCGCAAGTAAATCTTTTCCGTTCTCATCAAGTACCATCACAGACGAATATATTTTATGGTCTTCTTCACCACCTCCATAAGTCGCAACCACATAGTTGGTCACAGAATCTGAAAAAAGTTGAACATTATTCCAAACTAGCATTGGATGCCTTTGATTCTTTTTAAATCTTGCTTCATCCCATTTTCCGAATTCATCAAACATTATCTTCTTTGACAAAAATTCGGTAAAAACACAGTTAAATTTCATTTGAGTTACAGAGACAGTATCGTTATTTAATTTCCCTCTATAATCATTGTATGTTATATTCCTAAAATCGTTATTTAGGTAGTTCGATTCATTGCATCTATTAGTATCACTATTTGAATCCTGGGTTGTCTTACAAGAACTAATTAATACAATGGACATAATAAGAAAAACTCGTTTCATAATATTTGTAAATTCCGGCATTTTTTGTTGTTACAAAATGGTTTAATTCTCTAAACAATTATCTGGAATTACTATAGTTTTATTTATTTCAGAATAGTTATTTAGAATGTACTTGTAATCAATGTTATTCTTGAAATCATAGAATATTTTTTCTTTGAATATTCCATTCGGAATTTTGCCTTTTTCTTTCCATTCTTCAAAAGCGGTAGAATGTGTTAAAATGGGTGAATGAAAATCGGTTGAATTTGCAATAATATAAACATTGGTACCAACTGGAAATGATTTTTTTCTTTTCCTTTTTCCAACATATTCGAGTTTGTATCTATTTAAGGGCAAACTTTCTAGAATAGTGTCTTTTATTATTTCAAATTTATATTCTTTCGTTCTAAACTTAAAGTAATTTTTATAGATTAAGCTACTATTACAGGTGAGGTTAATAAACTTTGCATTAATAAAGTCTTTGCGGGATAATTTCATTTTAGTCCATATTTTATCCTGAACAATTAATTCTAAATCAAAATTTAAAGTATCGAAACTTTCTATTTTTGCGAAATATGAATTGTCTTTTGAATTGGTGAGATAGTATATTTTTTTATTAGAAGTAGTATCTGAATAGGATCTAAAATTATATTCTATTAAATAATCAAATGAATATTTTTTTTGTGAAAAACATTTGGTGGTTATTAGAAAAAAAATGACCAAGAGATATCTCATATAATTTTTTATAATGGTATTGTAAGTTTTTTGTCTATCCGCAGCAAAAGATAACAAAAAAGAAACAGTTGATTAGACGGCATAAATGAAAATGCTTCTTTTGAGATCCTTGCCCAATATCTATTGTCTTTACTAAGCTAAGCGAATAGTTTTGAAAAAAGCCTCGAGCAGTTGTTAGTAATCAACAGACTTTTGCACAAATTTTAGAACCGAACAAAACCAAACAGTTCGTCCCTGCCAAACTAAAGAAGAAAATTGAAGTCAACCGAGAGTCAAAAGTCGCCTTCCTTCAGCTTAATCTTCATTAAATTCATACACAAAAAGACGCGGATTAATTATTAGCTGTGCCCATGCCCAATTGTTAGTATTTTCGCTGGTTGTGCCGCCTTTTATCAAACTCATACTTTCTGAAGCAAACATATGGGAGTAACCCAGGTTAAGCACCACATTTTTTACCACAGGCCGGGTAAAGACCACATCAACTTCGGTTCCGAGGTATTTATCTGCATTTCCTGCCAGCTCTGCATTTGCGGTAAAATAATGTGCTTTTAAAAGTAAAGAGGAGGTCGCTCCTGTTTTAAATACGGTTTTGGCATAAAAATCATTTAATCCAACGCTGTTGGCGTGGTTGCCTACATAAAAGTAATCCATAAATCCGTTAAATTTATGGTTGGTCCCGTACAACGGAAAAAAAGAATTATTATCGCCTGTACTTCCCTGGTCCGTCCCGCTAAGTAATTCTGCTCCCAAACTAAAAAGTGTGTTTCCGGGTTTGTAAATTCCTTCCAACGAAACCTGGTAAGCACTCAGGTCCTGAGACGGATTTGCCTGCCCAAACTGGTAATAGGCACTACCCGAAAATTTTAGCGAAGACAACGGAAATTGAAAATAAGATCCTGCAGTTTGCCTGTTGTAAACGCCGTCTGCAATATCCCCGTCTGCGCTGGTAAATTTTTGAAATCCGTTATTTAAAAATAGCAAACTCACCGCACTATTGGTCCATGTTTTTTTAAGATGGGCATACTGCATCGTTTTATAGGAAAAGAATCCGGAAATGGTGTATGGAGTGCCAAACAGCCGCTGTTCTTCCTGCCCATAGGCAAAACCTAAATCCATAGCGAAACTGCCTTTGTTATACTGAAGGAGTGCGGCATCGTGAAAACGCCCCTGCATGGCCCAGTCTAGTCCGCCAAAAATCCGCTGGTCATCATAGGCGATCACCTGCCGGCCAACTTTTGCTGCCCAATAGTCGCTTAGCTGCATTCTTGCCCATGCCTGGAACAGCGAGAAAGAATCGTTCCCGTCGTTAATCAAAATCTGCCGTGTATCGCCCCACGTACTTACATCCTGCACACTTACCATAATTTGCAGCCTCTCCGCTGCATAACCAAAATTCAGCCGGGAACGCTGCGTGACAAAAGCAGCAGGATCGGCATTGTCGGGATATAAATTTCCGAAGCCATGGCGGTATTCAAAGCGTGGCCTTATATCTGCATCCAGGGTGAATGTCTGGGAAAAAGCCGAAGTTGTACAAGCAAAAAAGATCAAAAAAGCGTGGTAGTAGTTTTTCATAATCAGGAGTATTAGTTGGCTTCAAAAATAAACAGTAAATTTAATATTTACGTATAAATACGTATTTTTATTTTTATACTACGTACAATCAACTTATATTTGTAGTATACAATTTGTCTCTCAGGAAAAAAATTGAAAGTGCAGAAGGTGATAATTTAAACGGAGAAAACATGAACAGCTTAGAACATACAACCCCCAAAGTAACTTTAGTAGGTGCCGGGCCGGGCGATCCGGAATTGCTGACGCTTAAAGCGGTGAAGGCCTTGCAAAATGCCAAAGCGGTACTTTATGATGCTTTGGTAAACGAAGAAATACTTAGTTACGCACCAAATGCCATCAAACTTTTTGTGGGAAAAAGAAAGGGATGCCACTCCTATATGCAGGACCAGATTAACGATTTACTCGTGGCTTACGCTTTAAGATATGGCCATGTAGTGCGGTTAAAAGGCGGCGATCCGTTTGTTTTTGGCCGTGGCCGTGAAGAAATGAACCACCTTTCGCAGGCGGGAATCCCTTCCGAAGTGGTTCCGGGGATTTCTTCGGCGCTTTCGGTGCCCGCCAGCAACGGGATTCCGGTTACTCACAGAAAAGTCGCGCAAAGTTTTTGGGTACTTACGGGAACTACCACCAACCACAAATTGTCTGAAGATGTAGAACTTTCGGCACAATCTAAAGCGACGGTCGTGATCCTTATGGGGATGAGCAAACTTCAGGAAATTGTTACCATTTTCACCAAACACGGAAAAGCGGAAATTCCCGTGGCAATTATCCAGAATGGAACAAAAGAAAACGAACGTCGCGCTATAGGTACCATTTCCAATATTGAAAAAAAGGTTGCTGAACAAAATCTTTCGTCACCAGCAATTATCGTGATTGGAGAGGTTGTGAAAGTTGGTAATAATCAATTAGCTGCTCTTGTGGAAGATGATTGTATTTACCAGAACCTGGACATCGAGCCTGTTTCTGCATAGATTTTCTACGGAAGGATTTACTTTTCCTGTTGCAGCAAACCTTCAGAAAATACCATCAATTTGCTATTCCTTTTTTAATGATTTCTACGGAAGCAAAATTCAATGTAAATGAAGAAAACAACGAACATGCTGAATGATTCTTTTGGCCGGAAACACAATTATCTACGTATTTCCCTGATAGAAAAGTGCAATCTTAGATGTGAGTATTGCATGCCTGCGGCCGGCGTTCCTCTAACCCCAAAAAAGGAGTTGATGAATGCAGATGAAATCCTGGAAATGGCCAAAATCTTTGTTTCACAGGGTGTGGACAAAGTCAGGCTTACCGGCGGAGAGCCTCTGGTCCGTAAAGATTTTGCCGATATTGTGAAGAAACTGGCCACGCTTCCTGTTCGGCTTTCCATCACCACAAACGCCATACTTGCAGATAGGTTTATTGAAACTTTTCATCAATACGGACTAACAGATATTAATGTTAGCCTTGACACGCTCGAAACTGATAAATTTAAAATGATAACGCGCCGCGATCAGTTTAAAAAGGCTTACCAAAACATCCAGTTATTGATAAACGAAGGTTTTAATGTAAAAATCAATGCTGTTTTAATGCAGGATTTCAATAAGGACGAAATTGTGGATTTTGTGATGCTCACCCAAAATTCGCCAATTACAGTCCGTTTTATTGAATTTATGCCTTTTGACGGAAATCGCTGGAATAAATCCAAGCTTGTAACCGAAAAAGAGATTTTAGATGAAGTAACCAGCTTTTTTGGGGAAGAATACCTTCGGAAACTGGAAGATGAGCAGCATTTCACCTCCAGGAACTACAGAATTGAAGATTTTAAAGGCAAATTCGGAATAATTAGCTCTGTGACCAATCCTTTTTGTTCCGGGTGCAACAGGATTCGGCTTACCGCCAACGGAAAGATCAAAAATTGCCTTTTTTCAGATCATGAAACCGATCTTCTTACCGCTTTAAGAGAGGGACGAGATGTAAAAGAGCTCATTTCGAATTCGCTGGGGCTTAAAAAGAAGGTGCGCGCAGGCATGGATGACTTCGAGAAGCTAAACGATCCAGAAAGGCACAACAAAAACCGAAGCATGATCACTATTGGAGGTTGAAAATTGCCATTTTTAAGCATCGGCTTTTTTCCAGGCATTCCCCTTCAGCTGAATTTAATAATAGGCTATCCATCTATACTTAGTTGGATCAATGGCTGTTGGCAAAAGATGTTTCTATCGATTAATCCAATTCTCAATTTGAATGTTTTCAATTCTTTTGAATTCTTTGACATTTTCAGTAATCATAATCAATTCGTTAGCAATTGCAGTTGAGCCAATCAATAAGTCAAAATCACTTATCATTTCACCATTCTTTCTCAGCCGAACTTTTTCTTTTGCATAAATAGTAATTGCATTAAAAATAGGAAGAACTTTTACTTGTTCAGAAAAATCGTCTATTAGTTTTAAGTTCTTTTTTGGATTTGAACTATTCTCAGCTCCGAAAAACAATTCTGCCAAGGTTATTTCCGAAATCGTACAATGATCAAAATTTACTTTTTCAAATTTGTCAATTAAGCCAAATTTTCCACGGAAAAAATGAATACAAATATTAGTATCTAGCAGATATTTCATTCGAAACTTTCAGTATTCATCTTATTAACTCTGAAGGCTCTAATTTCTGAAATAATTTCATCGGAATCCCGATTATCATCCCACGCCCCAAAAAATGATCTTAGTTCAGATTTCTTTTTAGCTTTAGTTTCTATGGATTCGGTGAGCTTAGTAATTAGATTTTGTTTAGCATTATTATCCAAATTCTTCAAGTAGCCAAAGTATTTGTCTAAAATCTTTTTTGAAATAGTTAAGCTTCCCATTTTTCCAATTTTAATGCAATTTAAGGATTTTCTTTTGGAGTTCGATTTTTTTACATTCTTGCAACGTGTATCTAAAACTAATTTGACTTTTTTCCAGCACTTCACCTTCAGCCATCTCTGAAAAAGAAAACCTTCAGGAAATAATCAGTTTTAGACGGAGGCCTGAAAATGCCAATTATCGACCTTCAGTAAAATTCAGTATTAATTTTTTTTTGTAAAGTGATTTTTTTTGATACCTACAAGGTTTTAAAAACCTTGCAGGAATACGTAAAACTAAAAAGAATTAATCTATCTGCTTTACAAACACTTTCATTTTAAAAGCAGCTTTGGGAGCTTCACAAACCGGACAGGTATAATCTCCAGATAGCTCTTTAAACGCTGTTCCAGCCGGGATTCCCTGCGTCTCATCGCCATAAGCTTTGTCATATACGGTAAGGCACTCCTGGCATTGAAAAACCTCTGCTTCTACCACTTCTTTTCTTGGACCTGCAGGCTTTTCTTGTTCGGTTTTATTTCCCAGTTGCTCAAAATACATCTGGCTTAATTCCATCAGCAGGCTTGGCAATTCAACTTTATCCACATCCTGTACGTGCGTGATATACTCACGTGTATTAGGATCAAAATCTTTTGCATAAAGCAAATTAAAGGTATCCCTAATGTCAAAATCGGACAAATCCTTAGGTGTTTTGTTCTTTTCAATTACTACGGAAGTAAAATAATAAACCCTCCTGGTATAATTGGCAATCCCAAAGGTGAGTCCGTAAGTACTTATATCATTTTGATCGAAATTTGCCACGAGGTATTTTTTAAGCCTCAGCGCTTCTTCATTGGCTACCGGCAAATGCCAGTTTAGCTCGAGCATGGAATGGCGAACGTTAATACCAAATTTGCCCAATAGTTTTTCCCATTGTAGCTTAGACTCTACCGGAATTCCTTTTACGATAAAAGATTTCCACGGTGTGATGCAAATTCTTCCAATTTTCGACTCGGCGCACATATCGCACATCGCCTTCAGGAATTCCAGGTCATATTTGTTATTTCTCCAATACAACCCCAGCCAGTATTTTCCAGTTCCTGTGCGATTCATCCCTTCATAATACGGAAAAGGATAGAACGGCACTTCCAGTGGCTTGTCTACTGTTCGGTTTTCTGTATCGACAGCATCGCTCACCAGATCAAAAATCATTTCTATGGTTTCCGGCTCCTCCTGAAGGATATTCTCTACTGCCTGTCCAATTTTACCAATATCCCAGCTGTAGATTAGCGCAGGATACATTTCTGCTTTTTCCCAATCTGGCAACCTGATGTATAAATACCAATAATCTTCATGATCTGAAGCGATAAAGTTTAAATGCCCAGTAAACAATGGTACCAGTCTTTGCCTTGGCTCGACAATATTAATTTTCAGGATTGGTTCGTACCTTATTTGTTCCAGAATGTACAAATAGCGGTCTCCGGTGAGCCAGGGCGTTGTTGGAAAAATATCTGTGGAAACATAGGAGGAAACGATATTCTCTATAGTATCTGAATATGGTTTTACAATAGACAAGTCTTCAAATTTCTCCAAATTTGTTTCATCTGTAGCTTCAGGAAGTAAAATGTCCTGCCTGGAACCAAAAGAGATGGTTTTAAGCCCGGCAGCTTCAGCAGTTTCTGCTATAGATCTTAATTCCGCAGGTGAAAGTACGCCGCCCTTTACAATTATTCTTGAAAGATTTTTTCTCATGCCAGTTCTTTTGATGTGTTCAGTATTTCACGGACTTCGGTTTTACAACTTCCGCAGCCAAGACCTGCCCCGGTCTGTTTGCAAAGTTCTTCAAAGTTGGTACAACCTTTACTTATGGCTTCCTCGATATTACCGGCTCCCACCTGGCTACAGGAACAAACAAGTTTTCCCACAACCGGCTTCTCCCTGCCCGCACCACGCAATAATTTCTCACGCTTATCTGAAAGTTCGATTTTACTTTCTATGAGATTTTTGAATTCGGCAAATTCATCTTTATTGCCCATCAAAACAGCACCAATCAACAAGTCGTCTTTAACAATACATTTTTTGTAATAACGCTTCCTGATATCGGTAAAAACAATTTCTTCATAGCTATCGTCATTTTCAGGAATATTGATATCGCCAATACTGCACACGTCCAGATCGTTGAATTTCAGGATATTCATTAGAACCGATCCTTTGTAAGTACTGCTAATGTCCCCTGCCATAAAATTGGCGAGAATAGCCGCCTGCTCTTCTGCTGCAGATGTTATTCCGAATAGTTTATTTTCAAATTCTGCGATTTCTCCCAGGGCAAAAATATCGGGATTGGAAGATTGCATGTGCTGGTTCACTTTTACACCGCGGCCACAAACAATGCCACTTTCCTTGGCTATTTCAATATTTGGCCGCGTTCCAATGGCATAGACTATAGCATGCGCGGTAATTATTTTACCACTTTTTAAAGTGACGTTAAGCTCTCCGGTATCCTCATCATCAAAAACGGTACTCACCTCATTATCAAAGTAAATCTGAATTCCGCGTTCGGTCACATCCTGAGCAAGCAGTTTACTGGAGGTAATGTCCAATTGCCGCTCCATTAAACGCGATGAACGCTGAACAATAGTGATTTTAAGATTTTTGTGTTTTAAAGCCGCGGCAAGCTCCAGGCCTAAAAGTCCGCCCCCAACAATTACCACATGTTGCTGCTCTGGCGGAAGTTTTGTTGCTTCCAAATAAGCCTTAAAACTATCGGCATCTTCTTTACTACGCATCGTAAACCTTCCGGGAAGTTGCAGTTGCGCATCTTTTGGTGTAAACGCTCGGCTACCGGTGGCCAGGATCAGCTTGTCGAAAGTATGGGAATTCCCATTACTGTCTATCACCAGCTTTTCTTCAGGATCAATTTTATTAATGTGTGTTTCTGCATAAAGGTTGATCCTCAGCTTCTGTAGTTCTTTTTCTTTAATTTTTAAAAGTTGCTCCCACGTAAGCTCTTCGGTTATATACTCCGGAAGTAAAACGCGGTTATAAAATGGATGGGCTTCTTTAGAAAATACGTGCAACTCGTCCTCACGGTTATGTTCTCTGTAATTCTGAATAAACCGGAAAGAGGCTGCCCCTGCTCCTATTACCAATATTTTCTCTTGTTTTTTCCTGAACCTCGAAACCGAAACTGCAGTATATTTAAAATCGGGTTCTTTGGAAATGGGATCTACCTTTGTATGGGTTAAATTGTTCGCCCGGTTAAGATCGTTCTTCAGCTTTTTTCCCCAGTGCATTGGTAAAAATACAACTCCTTCCCGAACGTTTTCGGTAACTTTTGCACGGACTCGTACTGTACCATTCGGACTTTTAATCTCGGTAACATCTCCGTCTTTTATGTGGTTTAAATATGCATCCACAAGGTTTATTTCCAAAACAGGATCTGGGTAATGCGTTTTTAACCTGGCCACTTTTCCGGTACGGGTCATGGTATGCCATTGATCCCGTATCCTTCCGGTAGTTAAAATCAGCGGATATTCTTCGTTAGGTTTGGCAGAAGTGTTTTCTGTACTTTCAGGAATGTTGAAAATTGCCTTTTTTGAAGGGGTATAAAATTGTTTATCTTCAAATAACCGTGGAGTCCCGGGATGGCGATATTCCGGCACCGGCCACTGGAAAGTACCTTCATTTTTGAGCCGGTCATAATTAAGGTACGAGATATCGATCTTTGTACCTTTGGTCATCGCAGCATATTCTTTGTAAATCTCTTCGGTACTGTTATAATTAAAGCCGCGGAAGCCCATTTTCTTCGCAAAATCACACAGAATTTCAACATCGGGACGAGCTTCGCCGGGAGGATGAATTTCTTTGTTCAGATAAGAGATCCTTCTTTCCGAATTGGTCATTGTACCCTCTTTTTCCAGCCATCCCGCCGCCGGAAGGACAAGATCTGCATACGCAACGGTATCAGATTTATGGGAGATATCCTGTACTACCACAAATTTGGCATTTTCGAGTGCCCGCTCTGCTTGTCTCGCGTTGGGCATACTCACCACCGGATTAGTGCATACAATCCATACTGCTTTTAGTTTACCCTCCTCCAGCGCATCAAACATTTCGGTGGCTGTATATCCCGGTTTAGCAGAAATTTCTTCTACTCCCCAGTACTGCGCCACTTCTTTTCGATGCTCTTCGTTGGCAAGGTCTTTATGGACTGCCAGCAGGTTCGCCATACCTCCTACTTCCCGTCCTCCCATCGCATTCGGCTGTCCGGTTAAGGAAAAAGGACCCGAGCCGGGTTTTCCAACGTGCCCTGTAACCAGGCTGAGATTCAGCAAAGAGAAATTTTTATCAGATCCAACGACACTTTGATTAAGCCCCATAGCCCACATGCTGATAAAACCTTTGGAACGGCCAATTATAGTTGCCGCTTTCTTAATATCGCCTGCCGGAACCCCGCATAATTTCGCCGACTGATTTAAAGTTAGCGACATTACTTTGTCCCTATATTCCTTATAACCTTCAGTATGTTTCTTTACAAAGTTTTTGTCTATAAATCCTTTCTTGATCAGTTGGCGGCCAATTGCATTATAGAGAATAACATCTGTCCCGGGAATGAGCTGAAGGTGCAGATCTGCAAAGTTTGCAGAATCGGTTTTCCGTGGATCTGCAACAATTACTTTCACGTTGGGATTCTCCTCTTTATGCTTCTCTAATCTCCTGAATAAAATAGGATGACACCACGCGGGATTTGCGCCGGCTATTAAAAAACAGTCTGCCAGCTCTATATCTTCATAACTCACCGGTACAGAATCTTCACCAAAAGTTTTCTTGTACCCAACCACGGCAGAACTCATACATAGCCGCGAATTGGTATCGATGTTATTAGTTCCCAGGAAGCCTTTGGTCAGCTTGTTGGCAATGTAATATTCTTCTGTAAGACACTGCCCGGAGACGTAAATTCCCACACTATCTGGTCCATGCTTACGAATAATAGATTTAAAAACACCTGCAGCCCTTTCCATAGCATCGTCCCAGCTCACCCTTTCCCGGGGATGGGACCTGCTCCAACGCATTTCGGGATAGAGTATCCTGTCTGAAGTATCGTTAACCACGTAATCCAGGTTCATTCCTTTTGAACAAAGCATGCCTTTGTTCACGGGATGATCCTTATCTCCCGAGACTTCTATGCGGTTTCGGGCATCTTTTTTTACCACAACACCACATCCTACCCCACAATATGAACATGTACTTTTTACTTCCTTTTCGAGCATTTGCCGAATTTTTTTTACAAATTAACCTTTCTAACAAGGTAAGCCTTAGAAAGCTTTTATTACTTTATTTCTACCTGATTTTTACCTTAAAATTAAGCATTTGCAGGTGCAGCATTACCATAAGATTCTTTAAGTTCTTCCCTCGCCACCTTTTCATCTTTTACTGAAAACCGTATTCCCAATGCCACAATTCCTGTGGTCACCACGATTAAACCAATTAGCAGGTAACCTTCAGAAACAGCCTGGGATGCAGCAACGGCCTGTGCAGATTTTATTGCTTCTTCGCCAAGCCCTTCAGTAGCCGCAATTGCCGCTCTTTCTGAAGCAGCAGATTTAAATTTGAGCAACATCGCTGCCAGGAAAGCTCCCACATTTCCTCCTGCACCAACGATACCGGAGATAGATCCTATTGCTTTTTTATTAATAAACGGTACAACAGAAAAAGTAGCCCCCTCTGCCATTTGTACCGAAAGGCTAAATAAAATTAAAAACCCAATGGCCAGGTATAACGTGGAAATACTGGAAAAAGATGCCAGCATCACTCCCTGCACGACCAGAATAAAGGATAAGAATAAAACCCTTCCCCTTAGTCCTTTTGATTTTCCGAATTTATCACCAAAGAGGCCTCCCAAAGTACGTGCAAAAATATTCATTAAGGCGAAAGAAAGCACAATGTTCCCGGCAGTAATCCTTTCCAGCTGAAAGGTGTTTTGCAAATAATCGTCCATTGTACCGTAAACGGTAAGTTCTATCCCAAAACAGGAAGCATATACTATAAACAGGATCCATACCCTGTAATCTTTTAGAGCGGTAAGAAAACCTTCCTGGTCCTTTTTAATTTTTGGAACATCACCGGTTTCGGCAAGATCTTTAAAATTTCCTTCAGGGGTGTCCTGGGTAAAGAAATAATATACCAGTCCCATAGAAAAACATAAAATTCCGGCAATAATCAGGGAATATCTCCATGCCTCAGTTTCAGCGGCACCAAATCCAATCACAATAGCAGCTATAATGGGCATTCCCAGCCTGTTGGCCCCACCACCAAGGTTTCCCCAACCGGCAGAAGTCGCATTTGCAGTCCCCACTACGTTAGATGAAAACATTAAAGAAGTGTGCACCTGTGTTATAACAAATGATGCTCCTATAAAACCTGTAAATAAACGGCACATAAGAAACTGAAATGGTGTTTGTACAAATCCTGTAAGGATCACTGGGATTGCTCCAAGAACCAGAAGCCAGGTGTAACAAAGCCTTGGCCCGTATTTGTCACAAAGTTTACCAATAAGTAAGCGGGCAAATACTGTTCCCGTAACCGCCAGAACAACAGAATTCCATTTTTGTCCCGGTGTCATTCCCAGGTCACGCACAACATCTGGCATAAATGGAACTACACCAAACCAGGCGAAGAAACATAGAAAAAATGCCAGGGCAGTAATCCAAAAGGTACGTATTGGTACACTTTTGAGGTCTCGTAAATTAAATTTTGTTGCTTTTGCAGAAGTTGATTTTTTCATAACGTACAAATTTATAAGTGCTAAAATAAGTAATTATACTTATTAAATACTTAAATAAATACGTATTTATTGAAAAAATATGTACTCTCTAATTTAGAGCAGATTTTTATATAATTCTATAAAACAACGATCTAAAAATTGTCAAGAAATTAAAACCTGCTTTACCCTGTGGGCTAATTAATTTACACAAGATCATATTCCCGTGCCTTATTGGTAAGTTCAATCAGATTTTTCACGTCCAGCTTCTTCATGAGGTTAAAGCGGTGGACCTCAGCAGTCCGTTTACTTATTTTTAGCTCCTCTCCTATCTCTTTGTTGCTCTTCCCCTGCATTACAAGAGTAAGTATTTGGGTCTCCCTTTTAGTAAGGTTAAAAAGATCTTCAGTTGCCTTCTTTGGCTTCTGGGCTGAAGCCGCTTTCCCATTGGAAAAATTATTGACCAGAATCGAAGAGATATCCCCGGAAAAATACTTACCACCCTCAGCCACTCTATGTAGTGCTTTTAAGAATTCCGCTTTGCTTGCTCCTTTCAGAAGATAACCATCTGCACCTACTTCTACAGATTGCAGTACGTACTCTTCAGAATCATGCATAGAAAGAACAAGAGTTTTAATTGGTAAACCTTCCTCTCTTATTTTACCTACTACTTCTATTCCTGTTAAACCCGGCATACGTATATCCACAACCAGAACATCAGGTTCAGCTGTTTTTACCACTTCCAATGCTTCCAAACCGTCAGAAGCTTCATCTACTATGTCTATATTGGCTTCATCTTCCAGTAAGGCTTTTATTCCATCCCTTACCAGGACGTGATCATCGGCGAGAACTATACGTATTTTACTCATTTCTGTTTTTTTACAGGTCTAAATTACTGAAATTTTAATAAAAGGTACATTATTTTGTCAAAGGGATATTCAACGTGATTTTTGTTCCCTTACCGACTTCTGAAGTAACAAAAAGCCGGCCCTGAATGTACTTTATACGCTCTTTCATAAAAGTCATGCCCATCCCGCCGGAATCTGCTCTGTCCCCCTGTGTTTTTGAAGCTTGAAAACCTTTCCCATTGTCGTCTATGGTTACACTCAGGATAGTACTACTATGGGAAACAGAGACAATAATATGGGTTGATTCTGCATATTTAATTGCGTTGTTAATTGCTTCCTGGGTAATCCTATAAATGTTTATTTCGGCCAGGGAATCCAGCCGCTGATTAAATCCGGTTTTATCATATAAAATTATCTTCTTTCCTGTTAACCGGGAAAGTTCCTGGGTAAGCTTGGTCAAAGCAGGCACAATTCCGTAGTCCGATAATTCTGGGGGCATCAGGTTAAAAGTCGCTGTTCTTACTCCTTTTATAATCTCGCCGGTTAATTGTTTTAAATTTTCAATTTTTGAAGCTGCCTTTTCCGTCTGCTTAACATCTATACTTTCCAGGTTAAAGTTTAACCCGGTAAGCATCTGCCCAATTCCGTCGTGAATATCCTTGGCTATACGGTTCTGCTCGTTTTCCTGGTTTTCAATAATTTTACTGGAAATAAGTTTTTGCTGATCTATCTTTTCCTGAAAACGCTTTTGCCGCAGTTCTTCAATCTCAAGCTGGGCTTCCTTACGTGCGGTAATATCTGAAGCGATCACCAAAATTTCCCAATTATCGGTAGTGGAACTAAAAGGTATCAGTGCCATTTCCAGCCAAACCGTTCTTCCTTCCTGTATAGTTGCTTTTACCTCTCCCTGCCATTCTTTTCTGAAATTTTCTTCCAGAAGTTTTTCAATATGCTTCTTCTCCTCTTCTTTAGCCGAAAGTAAATCGGAAAATTTATTGTATTCACCATACTTCCTGATTTTGAAGAGCCTGGAAAATTTCTCCCCGAGTTCAATAATATTACCATCTGCATCCAGCCTTGCAAACAGTAAGGTCTGATTCATCGCCTGATTTAAAACACGTAATTCCTTTACAGATTTTTCTTTGGCACGGCTTAGCTCATCAGCATCTTTTGCCATTTTTTTGGCTTCTTTCTCTGCCTGTAGTAATTTTTGAATTGTTCCCCGCACGCCCTTTGCAGCAGGAAGAAATATAAAAAGAAGTTCACTTAGAAGAATAATAATTGTAATGGCCATTAAAAGCCACTCCAGATTTTCTAATCTTTGCACCTTTTCACTCGCCTCTTCTTCAAATTGGTTCACGATCTGGTCCATGCCGTGTAAAAATCCGGCTTCATTAGCTGCCACTGTAGCAATTTGAGAACGGATATCTTCCACAGAGGCCTGCGGATTTTCATTAAGCTGAAGAATAATAGCTTCTGAAGCCTTTGTGATCTCCGAAAAATAGGGATCTACTTCCCCAAACATTGCAGAAATTTCGGGGCTGTTATTTCCTGGAAGTCCAAGGCTGTCATTTCCCCGCTTTAAAGCCGTATGGAAAAAATGCCAGTTTTCGAGCGTATTTTCAATGCTATCACTAAGGTTCAGCCTTTCTTCAGGAGTATCGGCTACCAGGAGCTTAAGTGTTTCCTTGGTTAGTTTCTGGCTTAACATCCTTTGCCGACCGGCAATATTCACGACCGTGGAATCACTGGCCTGGTCATCAAGATATTTGTGAATAAGGATCTGGCTAACTATTACTGAAAAAGCAATAGCACTCAACGCCAGAATGTAAAGTCGGCTTAATTTTTTAAACGTGCTTCTATCAAGGGAAAATCCGTCACCAGGCATGGAATAAAATTAAGAAAGTGCACGTGTCACCAATGCTGCGGTTTTATCGGGAAGCGCTAATTTTAGAGCTGCTTCGTGACCTTTTGGGGACATTTTTGCCCAGGTTTTCCTAATGATATCCACCATCTTGTCATCTTTGTTATCATCCTTTAGTTTGGCTTCAAAATCTGATAGATAGTACTGAAGAAAAACAAGGCAGATCACATCTTCCAGGGCTTGGGTCTCCTCATCTTTCTTGATCTTTTTCTTCTGAACCAAAAAAGAAACCCTGTCTATAAAATCCTGGTCGTAACCTACTTCTTCAAGGATTTCTCCGGTAATTGCAGCGTGCTTCTTTTTAAGGTCGTTCCGCCAGTGTAAATAGCCAACCCTGGTCATTGGATATTCGTCCCGCGGAGTTTGCCAGCGACAAATATGCTGTGCCCTCGCAGCAATTTGAAGCTCCTCTGATGCTTCCGGCTCGAATTCCAGAAGCTGCTTTGTCATTCTTTCAGAATATAAAAGTTCTTTGGGATAGGTTTCCCCCTCGTAAACTTCTTTATGCGGATCTTTGGAATTTTTTTCGTCTATAAGCTTTATAGCCTCATCAAATTTGTTCATATGCGTCCCGGAATTTTAATCTGAGAATCCAATATAAACATTTTCTTCTTCAATTTTCACCGGATATACAGCAATTTTATAATCCTCTCCATTTAAGTTAGAACCGTCTTCCAGTGAAAATGTTTTTTTGTGCAAAGGACATGCGATTTTGGGAGTACCTTTTGCATCCCCAATCATTCCCCGGGATATAACCATCTCCAATTTATGCGGACAAAGATTTTGGCAGGCATACCATTTTGATCTCCGGGAGAAATTGAAAACAGCAATCTGTTTCTTTCCGTGTTTTACACAACCGCCACCGTCTGCTGGAAAGTCTGAAGTTTTCCCAACGTGAAACCAGTTTTTCACTTCCGATTCGTCCACGCTTTTATAGTGCTCTATTAAGTTATCTATCATCTCTTAAAGTTTAGTTCGCCTTCCAGGCTTTTGGCATTTTTTGATCACGCATTGGTACAAACTCCAGGTTATCATCAGAATCATCTGAATTTACAAAGTGGCGGAATCGCTTCATCATTTCAGGATTTTCTATAGCTTCTTTCCACTCACATGCATAATTGTCTACCAGGTACTGCATCTCCTTCTCCAGCTCTTCAGCTATTCCCAGCGAATCTTCTATAACCACTTCCTTCAGGTACTCTATTCCGCCTTCCAGTTTATCAAGCCACGGGGCCGTTCTCATAAGCGGTGGCGCGGTACGTATATAATACATAAGGAATCTATCGAGATATTTAATACAGGTTTCATCATCCAGTTGTTCCGCTAAAAGTATGGCGTGCTTGGGAGTTGCACCTCCGTTACCGCATACATATAAGTTCCAGCCGCTTTCTACTGCAATAATCCCGAAATCTTTTCCGCGGGCTTCCGCACATTCCCTTATACATCCTGACACGCCTCCTTTTAGTTTATGTGGAGATCTAAGCCCTTTATATCGTTCCTCAATTCTTATTGCATAGCTTACACTTTCGTGCATTCCATATCTACACCAGCTGGATCCCACACAACTTTTTACAGTTCTAAGGGACTTCCCATAGGCATGTCCGCTTTCAAAACCTGCATCTATTAATTCTTTCCAGATATGTGGTAATTGATGCAGCTCTGCACCAAAAAGATCTATACGTTGTCCTCCTGTGATCTTAGAATACAAATCATATTTTTTTGCAACAGCCCCGAGCACCATCAGTTTCTCCGGGGTGATTTCACCTCCGGGAACCCGTGGCACTACAGAATATGTTCCGTTTCTCTGGATATTGGCCAGGAAACGGTCATTACTATCCTGAATAGTCACCTGCCTGTTTGCGGTTTCCATATAAATACTGGCAAAGATGGAAGAGAGCGCAGGCTTACAAATTTCACAACCATCCCCTTTTCCGAAGAGGTTGAGCGCTTCATTATAATCTTTGATTTTATTGATCTTGATAAGGTCGTAAAGCTCCTGCCTGCTAAACTGAAAATGTTCGCAAAGCACTTCCTTCACCTCTTTTCCCATGGCTTTTAATGATCCATTCACAAGGTCTACAACCATAGGTTTACACCCGCCGCATCCTGTTGTCGCTTTACTGGACTTAATTATATCGCCAAGGTCCTGGCAATCGCCACTTTCTATAGATTTACAGATAACACCTTTGGTTACGCTTTCACAAGAGCAGATTTGTGCAGTATCGGGAAAATCCATAGCACTGCCCACAGCACCGCTACCATCTTTAGAAGGAATAATGAGATCTTCGGGATTCTTTGGAAGTTTCATCCCGTTAATAAAGATCTGGAACAGGTTATTATAATCTGAAGAGTCACCTATCAGGATTCCTCCAAGTAATTTATCGCCTTCTTTACTTATGTTTATACGCTTATAAATTCCCGAACGCTTGTTCTCATAAACTATGGTAGCAACTTCATCATTTTCTATAAAAGGATCTCCAAAACTTGCCACTTCTGTCCCAATGAGTTTTAGCTGCGTAGACATATCTATAACATCTGCCATTACTTTATCACCACCGGTAATCTGCTCCACAGCAACCTGGGCCATATCATAACCCGGAGCCACCAAACCGTAAACACCTTCATTATACAACGCAACTTCCCCTATTGCGTAGATATCTTCTTCTGAAGTTCTCATTTTATTGTCTACCCAGATCCCGCCTTTATTCCCGGTCTTGATCCCTGCTTTTACCGCCAATTCATCACGTGGTCGTATGCCTGCTGAAATAATCAACATATCTGTTTGAAGGGAAGTGCCATCAGAAAAATTCATACGTTCCACCCCGTCTTTTCCGGCAATTGCTATAGTCGCTTTTTCCAGGTGTACATCTATTCCCATGCTTTGGATTTTCGCCTTCAGCATTTCACTGGCAGGTTTATCCAGCTGCCGTGGCATTAGGCGTGGGGCAAATTCTATAACATCGGTCTTTAAACCCAGCTCTTTTGCTGCATTTGCGGCTTCCAGACCAAGTAATCCACCGCCCAGCACAGCTGCCTTATTTTTTCCCTGTTCCTTGAGTTTTGAAGCATAAGCCTTCATGGCATCCAGGTCTTCTATAGTCCGGTACACAAATACACCGGTTTTATCAGATCCTTCCACCGGGGGCACAAAAGGGTACGAACCAGTAGCCAAAACAAGGTAATCGTAATCAAACACGTCATTTCTATAAGTAACTACCTGCTTCTCTTTCGGTTTGATCTCACTAATTAATTCTGAAGTACGTAATTCTATATTGTTTTCTTTGTACCAACCTAAAGGAGCCAGTAACAGATCATCTGGCGTTTCGTTAGAGAAGTATTCACTCAGGTGCACCCGGTCATAAGCAGAACGTGGTTCTTCCCCAAAAACCAGAATCTCAAAATTTTCCCGCTTCTGGCTCGACATTAGTTTTTCACAAAACTTATATCCAACCATTCCATTCCCAACAACAATAATTTTTTTCATGACTTCTAAGTATTTACTTCAGCAAATATAGATAAAAATACTTAGTTCTTATACTTAGTTTTGAAGATTGTACAAAAAATTACATAATCTCACTTCACAGCCTCTTAGGTGGGGTTTATTCATTTAAAGTTATATGAAAATGATAAATACATAATTTCGGTTAAAAATAACCTTCCTTACAAAATCAGTTTGTATTAATTGTCCCGCAGCTACAAATGTTAAAACTTATAAATTAATTTTTTATTTATTATTTTAGCAGGATTCCACTTAAAACTAACCATTCTCTATGGGTTCTATAACCAAGAAGCCAAATGATTTAAAGGCTGATTTTGATGCGATAAACCAAATTCCCATTGTTCCATCCATACTTGATGTGATTTGCCGTACCACCGGCATGGGGTTTGCTGTAATAGCCCGGGTAACCGACGATCGCTGGATGGCCTGCAGTACTAAAGATGAGCTTTCTTTCGGATTAAAACCAGGTGATGAATTAAAAATTGAAACCACATTTTGTCATGAAGTCCGGCAAAGTAAAAAGCCAATAATTATAGATCATGTAAAAGAAGATACTACGTATTGCGAACATCCTATCCCTTCTTTATATGGTTTCCAGAGTTACATCTCTATTCCTATTTACAGAAAAGACAATACTTTTTTTGGCACACTTTGCGCACTGGACACAAAGCCGGCTAAAGTAAACACGCCAGGGGTTATTGAAATGTTCAACTTGTTTGCAGATCTCATCTCTTTTCACCTGGACGCGGTGGAAAGCTTAGACAAAAAAACTGCAGAACTTGAAGAAGAACGGGAAGTAGCCCAGTTAAGGGAAAAATTTATAGCCATTTTGGGACATGACCTCCGCAACCCTTTAGGTACAATAAGGATGTGCTCAGATCTTTTGCTACAGCTCTCTACAGATGAGCGGGCTTTAAAATATGCTTCTACCATAAAATCCACCTCCTATCGCATGCAGTCCTTAATAGACAATATGCTGGACTTTGCACGCGGACACCTGGGAGATGGGATAAAGCTTGAAAAAGTAAAAAATTGTGATTCTCTTGAGAATACACTGGAACAGGTTCTTACAGAAATTACTGCAGCGGCTCCGCATCGAAAGATTGAAGCGAATATTCATTTAGATGAATCTTTTTCTTGTGACGAAGAGCGGTTAGCTCAACTATTTTCTAATCTGTTGGGCAACGCGATTAAACATGGCTACGAAGATCAACCCATAACAGTTAAAGCCCATACTAAAAATGGGTATTTTATTCTTGCAATAACAAATGCAGGAGATAAAATTCCTTCCGAAGTAAAAAAACGTTTATTTGAGCCCTTTTACAGGCAACATTCAGAATCTAAAAGTGGCGGACTGGGACTCGGGCTTTATATTTCTTCGGAAATAGCAAAGGCTCATGGAGGTGAAATTCTCGTGGATTCTACAGAAAAGGATACTACTTTCACCTTTTCTATGCCTTGTGACTAGATTGGGTTATTCTTCTGATTCTTCTGCAGGTATTTCAGCATCCCGGTTTACATAAGCCGAAACGGAGCGTATTACATTGTTGGCTATCATGTTTATTTGTTCCTGGGATTTTTTATTGAAGGAGCGGGTTTTCCCATCATTGTCAAAAAATGACCATTCGTTTGGGGCTCCTTCAAAAGCAAAAGGAGGCGCATCTGGGCTACTTACTTCTACAAGGCCAATGTCGTAACGAATTTCCTGGTCCCTCAACCGGAAACCTATTTCCATCATCACGTCCCATTGGTAAGTCTCCCCGTTATCTTTAAGGGCAATCCCCTGTGGCACAAACATCCGGAATTCCAGATATTCATAAGGAACATTTCTTACAATCGCTTCCTCATAATTATCTATGGTATATTTTGCCCACAGAATTATAGATTCATACAAAGCCGAATCTGTTTTACCGGGATATTCACGAATCACAGATTGCGTAAAACCTTCAGGTGTGATAGAAAATTTATCTGCGCTACCCGAATTTTGAGAAACTGAAACAAAGGGAATTAATACCAATAGTAAACCTGCCAGTAAGCTTTTCATTTTTGTTCATTTTTAAATTCCCTTTAATGTAATAAAAAATGAAGCAGAACTATTTTAAAATAATCTCAAGAAAATTATGGAAAATTGGGAATGAGGTTAAAAATTTGCTAATTATCGGCTTCAATATTGCTTTGCCTGTAAGAGTTGTTATTTTAAGATGAACAAAAAATCTCTTTTATGAATTACAAGAAACTTGGAAATACAGATCTTACCACGGCTCCTATAGTGTTTGGAGGAAACGTTTTTGGCTGGACTTTAGATGAAAAAGAGTCGTTTAAAATGCTAGACGAACTTTTTGAAAAAGGATTTACTACCATAGATAGCGCAGATGTCTATTCCCGCTGGCCAGATGGAAATGAAGGAGGGGAATCTGAGAAGATTTTGGGAAAGTGGATGAAAGAACGGGGCGTTCGGCATAAAATAAACCTTGCCACCAAAGTTGGTTCCAGCATGCAACAGGGAGGAGATAAAGATATCTCACGCTCCCACATTCTAAAAGCTTCAGAAGATTCTCTAAAGCGCCTGCAAACAGATTATATAGATTTGTACTACACCCATTGGGACGATGATAAAACTCCGGTGGAAGAAACGCTGGATACCTATCAGCAACTCATAAAAGAAGGAAAAGTGAGGTATATAGGAGCTTCCAACCTCTCTCCGGAACGGCTCCAGGCTTCTTTGGATGCTGCAAAAAATAATAATTTACCAAAATATGAAGTATTTCAACCTGAATACAGCCTAATGGAAAGGGAGAAATTCGAAGGAAAAATTAAAGATATTTGTCAACAGAATAACCTCTCTGTACTAAGCTACTTTTCCCTTGCCAGCGGTTTTCTTACCGGCAAATATCAGGATAAAGAGGATATTAAAGGTAAAGAGCGGGAAATGTTCCTGAAAGATTATTTTGACGAAAGGGGTAAAAAAATATTAAAGACATTATCTGAAATTTCCAACGAGCATATGGTTTCTGAAGCTGCTGTAGCACTAGCGTGGCTTATAAACCGCCCGGGAATTACCGCACCTATTGCCAGCGCAACTAAAAAATCTCATTTAAATTCTTTTTTCCAGGCTATAGATATTGAATTATCCAAAGAGCAAATGCAACGGCTGAATGACGCCAGTGCGTATTAAAGGGTTTGGAGTTTTCTTAGTTTAGAGTTTGGAGTTTGGAGTTTTAAAAAAACAAAAACTTTATATTGCTCCCCTCCTTTTTAAGGAGGGGTGGCCGAAGGCCGGGGTGGTTCACTCAATATCATTCCTGTGGGCCGATAATTGACATTCTTGAGGATACCCTTTGCTGCAACAAGCTTTAGCTCCCCTCCTTTTTTAAGGAGGGGTGGCCGCAGGCCGGGGTGGTTCACTCAATACCATTCCTGTAGGCCGATAATTGACATTCTTGAGGACACCCTTTGCCGCAACAAGCTTATACACCCCTCCTTTTTTAAGGAGGGGTGGCCGAAGGCCGGGGTGGTTCTCTCATTACCATTCCTGTAGGCCGATAATTGACATTTTTGAGGACACCCTTTGCCGCAACAAGCTTTATGCACCCCTCCTTTTTTAAGGAGGGGTGGCCGTAGGCCGGGGTGGTAGATTATTGCGCAGAAAGTATTGCCTTCAATTCTTCCGCATTTACCGTTTGCTGTTCCCCAGATTTCATATTCTTGAGGGTATATTTTTCCTGGGCCATTTCTTCTTCTCCAGCCAGCACCACAAACGGAATATCACGCTTATTGGCGTGATTCATTTGCTTCTTCATTTTAGCCGAATCTGGAAAAAGTTCTGCTGTTACATTTTCTTCCCGAAGTTTTCGTACTGCTTTAAGCGCATACAAAGCTTCTTTGTTACCAAAATTTATAAAAAGCACCCTTGTATTTCCTGTAACAGCCGGAGGGAACAACTCCAACTCCTCCAGAACAAGAAAAATCCGGTCCAGACCAAAAGAAATCCCAACTCCGCTCATATTTTTGAGCCCGAAGATGCCGGTAAGATCATCATAACGGCCGCCGCCACCTATAGATCCCATTTTCACTTCCTGTGGCGCTGCTACTTCAAAAATTGCACCCGTGTAATAATTGAGTCCGCGTGCTAGGGTTACATCAAGGTCGATAATTGCCGTTTTCAGGAGCATACTCAAAATTGCCCTCTGAATAAATTCAAGTTCGGAAATTCCCGCTTTTCCGGTTTCCGAAGTAGCCAGAATTTGTTTTAAAACATCTATTTTTTCTGAAAAATCTCCTTTTAAGTCGAAAATTGGCTGAATTTTCTCCAAAGCGGCTTCAGAAATGCCTTTTTCGAGCATTTCTTTCTTTACACCTTCCTCCCCAATCTTGTCGAGTTTGTCCAAAGCGACTGTAAAATCTATCAATTTGTCTTTTTCACCAATAACTTCAGCAAAACCGGACAAAATCTTACGATTATTGATTTTTATGGTTACACCTTTCAGATTTAATGCCGTAAAAACAGCATCGTAAAGCTGTACAAATTCTACTTCCTGCCACAAACTGTCACTTCCAACCACATCTGCATCGCATTGAAAAAATTCTCTGAACCTCCCCTTTTGCGGCCTGTCTGCCCTCCAAACCGGCTGAATTTGATAGCGTTTAAACGGAAATTCTATTTCATTCTGGTGTTGGACCACATAACGGGCAAAGGGTACGGTAAGATCATAACGCAGGGCTTTTTCACTAATTGAAGAGGTAATTTTCAAGCTATCCTTTTCGGTATAAGCCTTCTCATCTGCCTTCCGGAGAAAATCACCGGAATTAAGGATTTTAAAAATTAACCTGTCCCCTTCTTCGCCGTATTTCCCCATAAGCGTATCAGAATTTTCAAAACTGGGCGTCTCTATAGGTTGAAACCCGAATTTTTTAAACTGATGCTGAATATTTTCTATTATATAATTACGCTTTGCCACCTCTGCCGGTGAAAAATCTCTTGTGCCTTTTGGGATAGAAGGTTTTTGTGCCATAAATTCTAATTGACGGCTCCTGCCGCTACATTAATTTGATTATCTTAGACTGGCGCACCAGCCTGTGGGAGTGCAAATATCTTAATTTTTAAACGAACCTGAACAAAAATAGAATTTTAAGTAACATTCCCGGTTTTCCTGAGTCTAACCTTTGAGTTCGAAAATAATTTTTCATGTTTTCATTACTAAAAGAAAATATACGTATTGCCTTAACTTCTATCAGGAGTCAATCCCTTAGAACCATTCTTACGGTACTTATTATTGCCATAGGAATTACTGCGCTGGTGGGGATTTTGAGTGCTGTTGCGGCTTTAGAGAACACCATAGGGAATAATTTCGCATCTATGGGAGCGAATACCTTTAATATTCAGCGTTACGATCTCACATTTCAAAGGAGTGGTGGCGGTGAAAGGCAAAAAGTCAATCCGGTAGTTACCTATCAGGAAGTGAAAAAATTTGAAGAAAATTTTACGTACCCTTTTTCCCAGACTGCGGTTTCCTTTACCGGGACAAGTGCTGCGGAAGTGAAATATCAAAATGAGAAAACAGATCCTGAAGTTTCTGTCCTGGGTGCAAATGAAAATTATCTCGATAACTCGGGACTGGAAATTGAAGAAGGCCGTAATTTTAACATTTTCGATATCCAGAACAATAATAATGTCGCCATTGTGGGTGCCGACTTTAAAGAAGGCTTATTTGAAGGACAAGATCCTGTTGATAGAACGATTAGTATAAGAGGAGCAAAATTCAGGGTTATTGGGCTTTTGGAGTCCAAAGGTTCTACTTTTGGAAACAATCAGGATTTACGGGTAATTATTCCTATTCAACAGGCGCGTTCATTGTTTACGCAGCCAAACATCAACTATAACGTAAGCGTAAAAGTAGATAATAAAGAATATTTGGAAGGCGCACAAAGTGAAGCTATTATTACCTTCAGAAATATAAGAAAATTGAATCCGATAGAAGAAAATAACTTCGGAATCCAGCGCAGTGATGATCTTATAAACCGCATTCTTTCTATTACTGAATATCTAAATTATGCCGCCTGGGTAATTTCCATAATTACTATTTTTGGCTCTTCCATTGCCCTAATGAATATTATGCTGGTTTCTGTAACTGAAAGGACACGCGAAATTGGGGTTAGAAAAGCACTTGGGGCGAAAAAAGGAACAATTGCAGGCCAATTCTTTATTGAAACTTTGCTGATTGGCCAGCTTGGAGGAATTCTGGGAATTTTACTCGGTATTCTAATCGGCTATGCAGTGGCGAAATTTGCAGAATTTGACTTTACAACACCCTGGGTAGCGATTATTTGGGCGACAGCCATTACTATTGTGGTTGCAATCCTCGCCGGAAGCTTTCCTGCGGTTAAAGCCGCCAAACAGGATCCTATTGAATCATTAAGATATGAATAGTGGTGTAGGCTGTAGTCTATAGTTTGTAGTCTGTAGTCTGTAGTTTGTAGTTTGTAGTTTGGAGTAAAATATGAAAGCAATTTAGAAGCCAAAAATTTCAGCTTTTTACTTTTGAACTTTTCACTTTTAACCTTAAACTTTTAAACTTTTTTTACTCCTGCACCACCTCCTGAAAATATTGATATAAATCTCCCTTGGTAATATTGGCACCCTGACGGATGAGGGCGAAAATATCCTTATTCCTGTCGTCACTAATAGCTTTGGTCGACGTGTAAATAGTCACATTATCATCCATAAGATTACTTCTTAACCAGTCATAACCAATTTTAGAAGTAATATCTATTTCCTGGCTATCTACTTTTATTGCTATAAGATTAATTGTAGCTGTAGTAATATTGAAGAGGAACATTTGGTTTGGAGAAAAGTGCTCGAGATATTCCACTTTGTTTAAAACGCCTTCCCAAATAAGATCACTAAAAAGGTCAAGTTCCTTTTCGGCAACTTCAGGCTTATTTGCTTTTATATCCTCCCACTCTTCCGCAGTAATAGATTGCGTAGCCAGGAAGTTAATAAACTCCTGGTGCATTTCTTCAAATTGCTCTTTTGTAAGTCTGTTATACTTCATAATAACATTTTCTGAAAAAAGAAAAGCCTACCCAAAAATGAGCAGGCTTAAAATTATAAGTAGGATAAACTATGATTCACCTACCACATCGAAGGTAAAGTTTGAAATCACTTCACGATGAAAACGCAAAGTTGCTTCATACTGTCCCAAACGTTTGATATTCCCACCTGCGATGCTAATATATTTTCTATCAATGCTTACTCCTTCTTTAGAAAGAGCCTCAGCTAAGTCTGCATCTGTAATAGAACCGAACAATTTATCTCCAGCCCCTGACTTTGCAGTAAGCTTAATCTCGATATTGTTAAGTTTTTCAGCCTGACTTTTAGCTTCATCAATATTCTTCTGTTCCTTATAGGCACGTTGCTTAAGAGTCTCAGCCAACACCTTTCTGGTTGACGGAGTTGCAAGTTCAGCATAACCCTGAGGAATTAAATAATTTCTGCCGTAACCGTTTTTTACGTTTACAACATCATCTTTAAAACCTAATTTATCTACGTCTTTCTTAAGTATCAATTCCATAATTGCCTCTTTTTATTTTAATAAATCACCAACATATGGCATTAACGCTAAGTGACGAGCACGCTTTACCGCTACAGCCACTTTTCTCTGGTATTTTAGAGAGGTACCTGTTAATCTACGGGGTAACAATTTACCCTGATCGTTTACCAAGCCCATAAGAAAATCTGGATCTTTATAGTCGATATATTTAATACCAGACCTTTTAAACCTACAATATTTCTTTGCTTTGGTAGTCTCTATATTAAGAGGAGTAAGATACCTGATCTCTCCGTCTTTCTTTCCTTTTGCTTGTTGTTCAATAGATGTAGCCATACTTACGCTTTTTCCTGGATTCGTGATCTTCTTTTGTCTGCCCAAGCTGCAGCATGCTTATCTAACCTTACAGTTAAATAACGCATCATACGCTCGTCTCTTCTAAATGCCAACTCCAACGGCTCAATAGCCTCACCCGGAGCTTCAAAATCGAAAAGGTGGTAAAAACCACTTTTTTTGTGTTGGATTGCATAAGCTAATTTTTTTAGCCCCCAATCTTCTTTGGCTATCATCTTGGCACCTTTAGAAACAAGAAATTCTTCATATTTCTTAACTGTTTCCTTTATCTGATCATCAGATAAAACGGGATTCAAGATGAAAACAGTTTCATAACGATTCATAAATATTTATTTAAATTAAATTGGCTGCAAAAATAGAACTAATATTTATATTTACAAAGCCTTATTTAAAAGGATAAAATTCACTTTTTAACGATGAAAATTAACTTTGTTTGTATTTAACAAATTTAATGTTTAATATTGTTTATACCTAACCTATCCTAAATAAGCGTGGAAGAAATACTACTTAAATGCGCGGTCGTAGATGATTCGAGTTTACAACGTTTATCTATTGTAAAACTTATTAAAGATCATCCGAACCTAAAGCTGGTGGCAGAATATAATAATGCCATCGAGACTAAAAACGGACTGCTCGACAACGAAACAGATCTTATTTTTCTGGACATTGAAATGCCCATCCTTTCCGGATTTGAACTTCTGGATGACCTCCCGAATAAGCCGCAAATCATCTTTGTTACAGGAAAAACAAAGTATGCATTTAAAGCTTTTGATTATGATGCGGTGGATTATATTCACAAACCTGTTAATAAAGAGCGGTTTAATAATGCGGTAAATAAAGCTATTAATCTTTTTAAGCTTAGACACCAGACCGCCGCACCCGAAGATGAAGATTTTATTTTCGTTAAAAGTAATCTTAAGAACCGAAAAGTTTATCTGAATAAACTTAAATATATACAGGCTCTCGGGGATTATGTGAAATTTATAACTGAAAAAGATAATTTTGTTGTGCTGGCCACAATGAAGTCTTTTGAGAAGCAACTACCAGACGACCGTTTTTTGCGTATCCACAAGTCTTATATTGTAAACCTTGAAAAAATTGAAAGGTACAATAGCAAGAATATTGAGATTGATAAACAAAAATTACCACTTAGCAGGCACAAGAAAAACAATCTTGTAGAAGCCTTAAGTGCTATCCAGTAAGACAATGTAGCAGGGTCTCCCTACAGGTTCTGATCTTTACCTCAGCAAGCCCCTTTCTCCCCTAAGGTGCATTTAAAACCCGATTACACCTCTTTTCCCTTTAAACAGGATCAACGTTAATTATTACTTTCACGCTTCTAAAAGCTCCAATAGCTCTAAAACTTGTCATGATTTTATGCACAACCGTTTTTGTCTTTCCCAAAGACTGCTGCTGCGGAATCTTTAATAAAATATTTTTATAATATTCATTTCGGATCCTGGCTACCGGCGGAAATTCAGGCCCTAACACATATTGTTTAAAAACGTTACCAAGGGATTTGGCAAGCCAGTCGCTGGCTTCATTTGTTTTAGAATAATCCCTACTTTTTAAGGTAAATCTAATAAGCCTGAAAAACGGCGGGTATTGATAATTATACCGCTCTTCCAGTTGATCTTTATACATTCCTGCATAATCATTGGTGGAAACCTGCTGAATGATCTGGTGATATGGATTATAACTCTGAATCAAAACCTTTCCCCTTTTCTTGGTTCTTCCGGCCCTTCCAGCAACTTGTAACATAAGTTGGAAGCTACGTTCATGCGCCCTGAAATCTGGAAAATTTAACAAATTATCGGCATTCATAATTCCTACAAGACTTACATGCCTGAAGTCCAATCCCTTCGTAAGCATTTGAGTTCCCACCAGAATATCGATTTCCTGCTGTTCAAAAGCGTTTATAATTTTTTCGTAGCCGTACTTTCCACGGGTCGTATCCTGGTCCATCCTCCCAATCTTATTATTGGGAAAAAGAGATTTTAACTCGGTCTCTATCTGCTCTGTTCCAAAACCTTTAGTGGTAATATCGTTGCTGTCACAAGCCATACATTTCTTTTGCATTGCGATATGATAGCCGCAATAGTGGCACCTGAGCTGATTATTATGGCTGTGATAAGTAAGGCTCACATCGCAGTTTGGACATTGCGGGGAATGCCCACAGGTATTACACTCCAAGATTGGCGAAAATCCCCGCCTGTTCTGGAAAAGAATTACCTGCTCCTCTTCTTTTAATGCTGCTTTTATTTCTTCCAGGAGCCGGTCTGAAAAATGACCGGTCATTAATTTCTTTTTGTGTTTTGTCTTAATGTCCACAATCTCAATTTCAGGAAGGAGTACATCGCCATAGCGACGATTAAGTTCCACCAGCCCATATTTATGATGCTGTGCATTAAAATAAGATTCTAAAGAAGGAGTCGCAGATCCCAGGATGATTTTCGCTTTAAAAGAGTTTGCCAGAACCACAGCCGCATCACGGGCCTGGTACCTTGGTGCAGGATCAAATTGCTTAAAAGTTCCTTCATGTTCCTCGTCTACCACAACAAGTCCTAAATCAGAAAAAGGGAGAAAAATAGCAGACCTTGCACCTATCACAATTTTTCCTTTTTCATCGTTTTCCAAAACATGACGATAAACCTCCACGCGTTCATTCATGGAATATTTACTGTGATAAACAAGTACCTTTTCTCCAAAATAGCTCTGAAGCCGCTGAATAAGTTGAGTGGTAAGTGCGATCTCCGGAAGCAGATACAAAGCCTGCTTTCCTTTTTCCAGGGTTTCCTGGATTAACCGGATATAAATTTCAGTCTTACCGGAAGAAGTGATCCCATGAAGAAGACAAACCTCATCATTCTCAAAATTTTCCTTCACCTCCCGAAGTGCCTTTTCCTGGTGTTCGCTGAATAAAAGTTCTGAACTTGGTGCTTCTCCGGAATAAATATTTCTGTCGGTTTCTATAAAATATTCTTCCAGGAATCCCTTATCAATCAAAATTTTTAAAATTGCCGCTGAAGAATTACTTTTCTGAAGTAAATGTTTTACTTTAACAGGTTTCGAACTCTGTGCCTTTAGGCTAAAGAAATTCAAAACGATTTCCCGCTGTTTTGGTGCCCTCTCCAGCTCATCTAAAAGTTTATGCATTGCCGCCTCTCCGGAATGGACTGCAGCCAAGCGTACAAACCTAACTTTTTTAGGCTTATATTGTTCATACACTTCCTGATTTAAGGCAACCATCTCCTTTTCTACCAGTTTGTTAATCACGGGAAGCACATTCTTCCTGTCCAGTAGTTGTGTAACTTCCTGAATTTTTAAAGAAGACTGTCTCTGCAGAGCTTCTATTATAAGATATTCTTCATCATTCAGTTCTGCCGTTTCTGCATCTACAGAAGTTATTAACTTTACTGTACTTTCGCTTTCCAATAAAAAAGCCCCCGGAAGTGCCGCACGTAAAACGTCACCTTCTGCACACATATAATAAGTGGAAATCCATTTCCAAAATTTTAATTGGTGCTCTGTAATTAAAGCTTTTTTATCCAGGATCTGATGGATTGGTTTTGCATCATAAACCTCTGGTGGATTTTGATGAATATCGGCTACTATTCCCGTATACATTTTGGATTTACCAAAAGGGACTGTAACACGCATCCCCTTTTCAAGAAATTCAGCTTCATGTGGCTCAACTGAATAGGTGAAACGTTTATCAAGTGGAAGGGGTAAGATGACATCTATAAAAAACTGCATGGAAAAATTTTATTATTCCTGTTTAATCTCCTGGTGTAAAAGTAAAAAACCATTCCTGTTAAGAATGGTTCATATTAAAAATTCATCATTGCATCTACTGCAATCTGTCCCATATCTTTGTCTTATAGAAAAAGGCCAAATATCCACGGACATAAAGTTTATCGGGATTCTCCGGATCAAGCCAGATCCTGCACTTATATTCCTTTCCTGATTCAGGATCTATTATCACCCCATCTTCATAGCCATCATCTTCTTTTTCGAGGCCTCTCATAATTACCATTCCTTCCAACGGCTTATTATGAAGATCCCCCTCACATTCAGTACATCTTTTATCTCTGTCCTCCTCCTTAATTATTCTCCCGATCCTTCCAAAGACCTCATTCTCCTCTTCATAAACTTCAATAATAGAATTCACCTTTCCTTCATCATTACGGTTCTCCCATTTACCAAAAACTGTCTGAGCCTGAATGATGTTTAACAAAGAAAAACCCAGAATAAAAAGAACAGAGAGATATATTTTCGAATTTGTCATTGTGCTACTTGTGATCAAAATTATTAAATACCCAGCATTAATTCTTTTAGGTCATCATCGGCAGGGTCTTTCGAAAGCCAGATACCAAAAAGAGCTTTTTTAAAATCCATACCTTCTATTTTCCCTTTTCTTTGTCCGTTTTTAATGAGTACAACTCCGTTGCCGGGAGTATGGATAATATCAAAAATATCATCTTTTTTAATCTCTTCCTGAAGAAATCCTATTACCTGTTTTATTTCAGAAGCAATGGGCGCTGTATTTCCGTTAGTAGATTTCTCAAATCCGTCCTTAATCGCATCAATCATTTTCTCACTGCTCACCATTTTTGACACAATGTGCAGCTTAATAGCCATAGGTTCGTTAGCCACCAGGATCTTATTACCATCAGAGGACTCTGACTCCAGATATAATCCGGCAGCATAAAGATCTATCCAGAATTTTTTTCTCATTCCTGCTCCATTGAGGTCTAGGGTATGATCTTCATAGGTAAGTGTATTTGGTAAAGTGGCATCCCCAACCTGGACTTGGGCTGAACTAAGGCTGATACTGCACAAGGCCAGCACCAGGAACATAAGTTTTTTCATATTTTCAGGTTTTTTATTACTTCTAAAGTTATTTAATTTTTTCGCTTAATTTTTATTAAAGATGCATTTAATTCGAACCCCAATAATAATATGTTAGAATTCAGCCATATATAAACCATTAATATTAAAAGTGCTCCAATGGAACCGTAAAGTTCGTTGTAAGAAGAAAAATTTTCTATATAGAGTCCAAACAAATAGGTAGTGATCATTATAAGTACCGTGGTAAACAGTGCTCCTATTGAGAAAAATTTTGCCTGTCTCGCTTCTTTTGTTCCAAAAAAATAAAGTGTTGCTACGGCTACATATACTAAAAGCACAAAAGCTGAGTATTGAACGAAACCTGCCCCCTCTCCATTTCTTTCAACAAGGCCGAAGTCATAGAGATCATCAACAGCGTATGTAAGATACACGGTTAAAATAATAGTTATAAACAATAACATTGCCATAATAAAAGAGACACCAATAGCAATAATATATTGGCGCACAATCGACCTGTTTCTTTCTGTGTGGTAAGAAAATTCAAAACCGGTGAAGATTGCGTTTATCCCGTTGGTCATTAAAAAAATGGAAAGTAAAAAAGAGAGAGAAAGCAACCCACCCCTTTGATTATCGGCAATA